>JAFOGM010000219.1 GCA_017386805.1 Bacillota bacterium | reverse complement strand
GGCCACACACCAGACAATCCCCCGTTAAAGCCAACTGACAAGGACAATACTCGGACCCCAGATCCACACATTTCATCACTTTCTCACCTCATCCACATCTTCCAGAAAATATAACGGAACGGAATTCACATACTCCCCCGAAACATACACATGGAGCTGTCCCGCCACACCGCCTCTCCGGACAGGAGCAGTCACCGGTTTCGTCGCCGCGACGGCCACGCCCATTCGATCCCGTTCTTCCGGAAGAATCAAACAACTCACATCGTCCTTCACTCCCACCCAAACAGATTCACGAAGCCCGCCTTCCACCGAAACCTTTTCCAATCGTTGATGCCCTTTCACCACTGCGACCAATTCATAGGTATCATAAGCCCAGTCCATCAGCCGGTAACTGTCCTGAAACCAATCCGGCGCATCCATCACCACGCAGATCAGTTTCTCCCCATTCCGTTCCGAGGACGCCGCCAGCGTTCGCCCCGAAGCTTCCGTATACCCGATCTTCACACCGGTCCCCCCTTCATACTGATGGACCACCTTGTTTTTGTTCGAAAAATAAGGATCCCGTCCTTCCTGTCTCTGGGCCGTCCAGGACTTGGCCCCTGCAATCTCCGCAAATCCCGGTGTGAGCATTGCGCCCCGGGTCATCCGGGCCATGTCATAGGCCGTCGTATAATGCTCTTCATCAAACAAGCCGGTAGGATTCGTAAAGTGGGTATTCTCCGCACCCCATTCCTTTGCCCGCCGGTTCATCCGCTCCACAAAGGACTCCACATCTCCACCGACTTCGGCCGCGATGGCGGTTGCCGCATCATTCCCTGACCGCAATAAAGCCCCGTAAAGCAGATCCCGCATGGACAAGGTTTCATTGCGTACAAGATAAATGGACGATCCTTCCACGCCGACAGCTTCATCGGTCACTGTCACCATACGATCTAGATCTCCTGCTTCCAGTCCCAACAGCACCGTCATGATCTTCGTGGTACTGGCCGGATACACCTTTTCCCTCCCGTTCTTCTCGTAGAGGATTCTTCCCGACACCAGGTCCATTACCACCGCCGAACGGGCAGACACCTTCGGTACCGGTTCTGCAGCCACAACAACCCCCACCGGTTTTTCCTCCCACCTTTCCGGTTCCCCGGTCAGGAGCTGGTTCAGTACCGCAAACATCAGAGCGAAAGCGATTGCCATGCCGATGACCCAGAGAACCGCCAGGCCAAGGCCGTCCACTCCCCGTTTTCCCATAAAAAAATCTCCTTCTCAGCTTTATCGTCAATCAACGATACTTCTGAGAAAGAGATATTCTTTCACTCATAAATTTATGCTTTTTTCTTTTCGACTGCGCTTTCCAGGGTCAGGATCACCACCGCAGCGATAACCAGGGCGCAGCCCACCAGGCCGCGGATGGTCATGGTTTCATCCAGTACCAGATAGCCCAGGATCACTGTAGAGATGGGTTCGAACATCCCCATGATGGAAGTGACTGTACCGCCCACGTTCTTCACCGCCACCGGGATCATGGAATTGGCTCCCACGGAAACGCACATAGCCATAACAAACATGTAGAACCAGCCCTTTGGTGTCATATCATACACCAGCTGATCGGTAGCAGTTCCGTAGCAGAACAGCAGTACGGAGGCTACGCAGCAGCAGTAAAAGGCGATTGCCATGGGATGGAGATCCCGGACGCCGCCTTTGTCCATAGCCAGAACGTAGATGGAATAGGCCACGCCGGACAACAGGGCGAAAATGATTCCCGTCATATTCAGATCCAAGTCCTTTTCCAGGAACATGGCCAGACCTGCCACCGACAGTACGATGGCGATGATCTTGGACTTACTGATTTTATCCTTGAATACAGCCACGGAAACGATGGCCACGATCACCGGATAAACGAAGTGGATGCAGGTGGTGAGACCTACGGAAATGTAGTTATAGGATCCATACAGGAACACGCTGGTCAGAGTCGCCCCCATGATCCCCAGAAGGATCAGCGTCTTCATCTGCTTTTTTGTCACCTTCAGCGAAACGCCCCGCAGTTTCAGGTACAAATATAATACCGGTGCGGAGAACACGCTTCGGAACATGGTCAGGGTCATGGTGTTGCACCCTTCCGAATAGGTCACTTTTGCCAGGATCCCGGTGCAGCCGTAAATGGTGGCTGCCAGGATCGCAAAGATCAGACCCAGAGTTTTGTTGGTTTTCATTTTGTAATACGCCTTCTCTCGTCAAGCAAAATTATTCGTTCAAATCCAGGGAAATCTGCTGGAAGCCCAGAGCATCTAAGGTTTCCAGAGCCTCTTCATCTTCATCGCGGCCGATGAGGGTATCGATTTCCTCGATATCCGGAAGATCCTTCAGGGTTTCGAAGCCGAACTTTTCCAGAAACAGTTTTGTGGTTCCGTATAAGATCGGACGACCGATCCCGTTACTGCGGCCCTTTTCTTCGATCAGTTCCTTCTTCGCCAGACCTTCGATCACGCGCTCGCATTTGATCCCACGGATGGATTCGATCTCGCTTCTGGTCACCGGCTGTTTATAAGCGATGATTGCCAGAACTTCCATCGCCGACTGGGACAGCTTCTTTTCCTTGGTGGGAGTACAGAACCGTTCGATGTACTCACCGTTTTCCGGTGCGGTACAGAACTGGAAGGACTTGTCGATCTCGCGGATCCGAATCCCTCTGGCCTGTTCTTCGTACTCCTCCTGGAGTTCCTTCATATGATCGTACACTTCGCGCCAGGGAACGTTGAACATTTCCGCAGCGTCCTTCACATTCAACGGCTGACCCCAAACAAACATCAGGGATTCCAGCGCCGATTTGATCGTTTTCTTACTGGTCATCTCGTTCCTCCTGCGCTTCTTCCGGCAATCCAGCCTCTTCGGCTGGTCCTGCCAGCGTTACAGTGATCTCGCCGTAGCGGACATCCTGTTCCGCAACGACGGTGTGTTGCTTCAATAACTCCAGCAGCGACATGAAGGTCACCACCACATCATAACGGGAGGTCATCCCCATGAGCAGTTCTTTGAAGGTCAGGCGCTCCTTACTCAGAAGGCAGTCCCTCATCTGCTGGATTCGGTTTTCAATGGTCATTCTCTGGCGTTCCACTCTGGCATAGGTCTTGCGAACCTCTTCCAGACGACGCTTTTTAATGAGGAATAAGTTGAAGGCTTTCACAAACTGGTTCAGATCCATGTTCAGCACTTCATCCGGTTCCCTCGTATATTCCGCCAGATCTTCCTGTGGCTTGGTATAAATATGAGACAGCAGTTCTTCGCGTTCCGCCAGCTGCGCAGCCGCTTCCTTGAACTTCTTGTATTCCAAAATCTTCTGGACCAGTTCCGTTCTGGGATCTTCCATCTCTTCCTGACCATCCACCACCTTGGGGCGCGGAAGCAGCATTCTGGATTTCAGTTCGATCAACTCCGCAGCCAAAACCATGAATTCACTTCCCACGGTGATATCCTGCTGTTTCATCTGTTCAATGTACGCCAGATACTGGGTCGTGATTTCGGAAACCCGGATATCATAAATATTCATTTTCGCATGTTCGATCAAGTACACCAGCAGGTCAAACGGCCCTTCAAACTGGCTCAGCTTTACTTTATATCCCATGGCTTCCTCCTTTCCACAGTTCTCCGGCAACCGGCGCTTCGCGCCATTCTCTAACCGATAAATTATACCATATTTCCAAAGACAAAGAAAGCATAAAAAAGACACCGGACGAAATCGTTCGATGTCTTTTGACGTTCTTAATCCACGAAACCGTTGTTTTCCAGGAAGGCTTCGATCTTCGCCTCCTG
>JAFOGM010000218.1 GCA_017386805.1 Bacillota bacterium | reverse complement strand
TCCATAACGTCGAAGCTTTCTACCGGAGCGTCGGAACCACCAACGGTTAAGATACCCAGATCGTTCATGGTCTTCCATGCGTAGGTTTCCTGCATCCAGTCATAGCCAACGCGAGCTTCAGTGATATCCATATCGGTGGGTACGAATACAGGCTGGATGTAAGCTACGATTTCGTCCTTTGCCATTCTGTCCAGGATTTCCTTGGTGGTCAGCTGTGCGTGAACGATACCGTGACGGCAGTCGGTTCTGGGATATGCCTTGTTAGCAACTTCCACAGCTTCTAAAGTAACTTCCATGGCCTTGTCGCCGATGCAGTGTACGGCGATCTGCATGTCGTTCTTCTGAGCCAGAGTTACGAACTCGTTCATGGTTTCCTGGTTGTGTACTAAGATACCGTACTGATCTTCAGTACCAACGTAGGGCTTGGTCAGAGCAGCAGTTCTTGCGCCCAGAGAACCATCCAGCAGCAGCTTTAAGGGTCCGATCTTGAAGACATCGCCCTGGCCGGTACGATGACCTTCTGCTAAGAATTCTTCGTATTCAGCAACGGTTCCGCACAGGCACTGTTCGTAGATACGAACCGGCATTTCGCCCTTCGCTTCCAGGTTCTTGTACGCCTGGATCACAGTTCTCCAGGGAGCAGCCGGGATTGCCTTCAGGTCGTCGGACTGGCAGCAGGTGATACCGCATTCAGCCAGCTTGGTCAGACCGAAGTGCAGCATTGCTTCTACTTCTTCCACGGTTCTTTCTTCCATGATCTTGTAGAACAGTTTTGTAGCCTGTTCGTTCAGAACACCGGTTTCGGGGTGGATATATTCGCCCATCAGAGGAGCAGCATCCGGCAGAGCCATGATCTTTTCCAGAGCCAGGCTGTTTACAACAGATGCATGTCCGCAGGCACGAACAACGATCACCGGGATTTCAGTGGAAACGCTGTCCATTTCTTCCTTGGTGGGATAACGCTTTTCATCTTCGAAGTTCTGGTCGTTCCAACCACGGCCATACAGCCACTTGGATTCCGGCTGTGCTTCCAGACGTTCCTTCAGCAGGGCAACCACTTCACCGGCGCTCTTAGCATCCATCAGCTTAACATTCAGATTGGAGAATGCATAACCGCCCAGATGCATGTGACCTTCGTTGAAGCCCGGCAGTACAGTCTTACCTTCCAGGTCCACCTTTTCAGCAGCTTCCAGAGCAGCGGCTTCTTCATTGGTACCTACGAAACAAATCTTACCATCCTTGATACCGATAGCCTGAGCTTCCGGCTTTTCCTTGTCCATGGTATGTACAACGCCATTAAATAAAATACGATCCAGCATATGTTGGTTCCTCCTTTAAAATTCACTCTCACATGGCCCAAGGGCCATAGATATTTATAGTATAACGAATTTTCAGTCATTTGAAAACCCAAAAAGAAGACCGCATCCATGAATCTTTTTGGATGCGGCCATAAAATTTCTTAATCCGGCAACTGGCTTCGCCGGTTTACGCGCGATAGGTGGTCTTTCCTCCCATAATGGTTTCGCAAATAGGAATGTCCTTGATCTGATCCGCCGGAAGTTCAAAGATATCCTCTGCAACGATTACCAGGTCGGCCAGATACCCTTCCTTTAATTTACCCAGGCTGTCTTCCATGAACATGGACTTGGCTCCGTGGGTGGTGAACATTTCCACAGCCTCATAAATGCTGACCTTTTCGTGGGGGAGCCAGCCGCCTTCCGGCCAGCCGTTCAGTTTCTGACGAGTCACAGCGAAGTACAGATTGTCCATCACATCAAAGCTTTCCACAGGAGCGTCGGAACCTCCCACAGTCAAAATCCCCAGATCGTTCATGGTCTTCCATGCGTAGGTCTCCTGCATCCAGTCATAGCCCACTCTCGCCTCCGTCACATCCATGTCGGTGGGAACGAAGACCGGCTGGATGTAAGCGATTGCCTCATCCTTGGCCATGCGCTCCAGAATCGCTTTGGTGGTCAGCTGGGCGTGTACGATACCGTGACGGCGGTCGGTGCCGGGATATGCCGCATTGGCGGTTTCAAAGGCTTCCAGCGTTACTTCCATGGCTCTGTCGCCAATGCAGTGGACTGCGATCTGGATATTTTCCTTCTGAGCCAAGGTCGCGAACTGATTCATTTCTTCCTGGCTGATGACCAGTAATCCAAAGTTATCTTCCGAACCGATGTAGGG
>JAFOGM010000005.1 GCA_017386805.1 Bacillota bacterium | reverse complement strand
GATCGGTGTTCCGGCAGCGATGCGGCCAACGACGGGAATGTCCACAACGTCGATTCGCTGTGTTTCCTGTACGGGAGCCGGCGCAGGAGCAGGGGTGGAAACAGGTTCGTCATCCATACCCAGGATTTCGTAAGCTCTCGGCTTGGCCGGGTCCTTACGGATAAAGCCTTTGGATTCCAGATTACTCATAGCCTTATGAGCAGTGGAAGTGGACTTGATATTCAGTTCCTGACAGATTTCACGAACGGTGGGGGGATAACCTTTCTTTCGGATCTCGGATTTCATATAATCCAAAATCTGCTGTTCGCGTTTTTTTAACTGTTCCATGGAAACCTCCGCTTGTATTTGATAAAAATATGTGATATAATATCATCCGTTGTGTTGGCAAGCAGCCTCGCATCGCAAAGAGCGGAGCGGTTGCCATAACTAACATTATAATATCACATGACGAACAAAATGTAAACAAATGTTCGCAAATTTGTTCTTTTTTCTTGCAAAAAAGTTTGGAAAATAAGAAAAAACTCTTTGACAAGGGACATAGATTGTGGTATTCTATTCGAGTAGGAAGAAGAAGTTTCCGCTTCTCACCTTACGGCAATGCTTAGTAAGGTCAATGATGAAAGAATCCCTAATGAGGGTTGATTTTGTTGAGGCGGATAACTTTATCCGCCTTTTTTATGTTTAGTAGGAGGTGCACAACAATTAGCAAGGAGAATCAGATCAACGAAGAGATTCGTGAGAAGGAAGTCAGATTAATTGATGCTGAGGGTAATCAGCTGGGCGTAGTAAGTATCGAATTCGCCATGGAAAAAGCCAACGAGGCCAAGATGGACCTGGTGAACATCGCACCGACCGCCAAGCCGCCCGTTTGTAAGATCCTTGACTACGGAAAGTACAGATACGAGCAGCGTCGTAAAGAAAAGGAAGCTCGTAAGAAGCAGAAGGTCGTTCAGGTAAAGGAAATCCGTCTGGGTATCTTCACTGAAGAACACGATCTGAATGTAAAGGCCAACAATGCAGCTAAGTTCCTGAAGGACGGCGACAAGGTAAAGGTAAGCCTGCGTCTGCGCGGTCGTGAAATGGGATATGCAGCTCAGGGTCAGAAGACCATGGAACACTTCGCAGAAATCGTTGCGGAATGTGCTACCGTGGAAAAGAAGCCCCAGCTGGAAGGCCGTAGCCTGTACATGGTGTTAGCACCGAAAAACGACAAATAGATCATATCGCAGATCAAATTAGGAGGAAACGAAAAATGGCAAAGGCAAAGATGAAGTCCCATAGAGGCGCAATGAAGAGATTCAAGGTTACCGGTTCTGGTAAAGTAGCAAGACATAAGGCATACAAGAGCCACATCCTTACCAAGAAGACCGCTAAGAGAAAAAGAGGTCTGAGAAAGGGTACCATTCTGGGTTCCGCAGACCACAAGAGAATCAAGGCTGTATTAAACGTGTAATTTAGGAGGTAAGTGAGAAATGGCAAGAGTTAAGAAGGGCGTAAACGCACACAAGAGACATAAGAAGATTTTAAAGCTGGCTAAGGGCTTCTACGGCGCAAAGAGCAAGACCTTCAAGGCTGCTAACCCCGCTGTAATGAGATCCCTGCGTTCTGCATACATCGGCAGAAAGCTGAAGAAGAGACAGTACAGACAGATGTGGATCGCAAGAATCAACGCTGCTGCAAGAATGAACGATATCTCCTACTCCAGACTGATGGATGGTCTGAAGAAGGCTAACATCGATATCAACAGAAAGATGCTGTCCGAAATGGCTATCTACGATGCTGCTGGTTTCGCAAAGCTGGTAGAAGCTGCTAAGGCTGCTCTGAAGTAAGATCGAGCGATAACGATATAATTAAGACTGTTTTCCAAAGGGAGAACAGTCTTTTTTTATGTTCTGTATCAGAGCTTAGCAATGGTCGACGAATTGATTTCCCTGCGATTGGTGGTATAATGTACGTATTAGAGTATATTAGGAGGTTACGCCATGAAAGAAAAGATCAATCGCCTTTTAAAAGAATTCATTGCTATTCCCAGCGTCAGCTGTACGAGAGATGAGATCCAGGCAGCGGAATATATCCGTGACTATTTCAGTGGACTGGAATACTTCAAAAAGAATCCGGAGTTTTATGGGTTGTACGACATTCCGGACGATCCCTATGACAGAAAAGTTGCCTACGGCTTTATTAAGGGGAACAGTGACAATACGGTTGTCCTCATGGGACACATCGATGTGGTTGGTGTAGAAGATTACGGCGAAGCCATTCCGCTGGCTTACACCATGGGTGAAGAACTGGAACAGGTCCTTGCTGGAAAGGCACTTCCTCCTGATGCAAGAAAAGATATGGATTCCGGCGAGTGGGAATGGGGCCGCGGCGTCATGGATATGAAGGCCGGTGTGATCATCCACCTGGCTTTGATGGAAGAGTATGCTCAGAAAGCGCTGGAAGGAACTCTCCCCGGAAACATCTTCTTCATGGGCGTTCCCGACGAAGAAAGCTATTCCGCAGGGATGAGAGCCGGTGTAACTCTGCTCAGTGAATATAAAGACAAATACAATTTACATATCAATCTGATGATCGATGGCGAACCTTGTTCCGTGACTGCTGACGATGAAATGATCTTTACCATCGGCAGCGTAGGAAAGGTGATGCCGGTTGTCATGGTACAGGGCGTTACTGCTCACGTGGGTCACAGATTTGCAGGGATCACACCGCTGGGAATTCTCAGCCGTATGGAACTGAAGACTGACGAATCCCTGGTGTTCACCGATAGCTACGAAGGCGAGGCAACCATGCCGCCTACCTGGGCCAACATGCGCGATATGAAACGGAAGTACGATGTATCGATTCCTCTGAGAGCCTCCGGCTACATGACCGTTTTGTCCTTCCAGACCACACCGGATGTGATCATGGATGAGTTGAAGCGCATTGCAAAAGAAAGCTTCGAAGAGTCTGTGGAAGCGTTGAACAACCTGTATCAGGAATTCAAAAAGCTGAATAAGTTCGAACGAAAAGAAAAGATTTATTACGAACCTCTGATTTTGTCCTATGCAGATCTGACTGCCCGACTGAAAGAAGAAAAGGGCGAGGCCTTCGATGTCTTCTACGCAGAAACCATGAAGAAAATCGAAGGGAAAGTTCTGTCCAGTGAACTGAATTATCAGGAAGCCACTGTGGAATTGATGGAAGAAACGCTGAACTTTGCAGATATCAAACAGCCCCTGGTGCTGATTGCCTTTGCACCGCCCTATTATCTGGCCATCAACAGCGACCTGATGCCCGGTCATGAAGGAAGCGGAACAAAACTCTTCCAGGAAGCGGGCGAGTTCATGAAGCGTTATGACAGAACACTGACCAAGGAATATTACGCGCTGGGCATTTCCGATATGAGTTACGGTGGAATGGATCATCCCTTTGATACGGATGCATTCTCCAAGAACACACCGGTTTGGGGTAAGCTTTACAACATCGACTTTGAAAGCATTGCCAATCTGAACATGCCTTGTATCTTTTTAGGTCCCATCGGAAAGGATCCTCACCAGTGGACCGAACGTACCCTGAAGAAGAGCCTGTATGAAGAAGCCCCGGAACTGAATCGATACTTTATTGATAAGTACATGAACGAAACCTTGTAAACCGGAATCGATATGTGAACGAAAACAATAAAATTGGAGCTGCCGCTCAAATGACTGAATCAAGTCGTTGGAAGCGGCAGCTCCTTCTTAATTTTTGTATTAAATGACAGAGAAACGATAGATCGTGGTGTGATCGTAGGTTTCTCCAGCCTTCAGAATGGGCTTTACGAAGTGACCGTAAGCCATGCCGTTGGGGAAGTACTGGGTTTCCAGACAGAAAGCACATCTTCCTTCGTAGGGCTTACCGGCCTTACCAGTCATACCGCCAACTTCATAGTTGGGGGTATAGAGCTGAACACCGGGCTTGGTGGTCAGAGTCTCCATGCGGATCCCGGAGTCCAGGCAGAGGGCAATCGCTGCGCGATTCAGCTTTCCGGCTTCATAACCTCGAATGACGAAGTTGTGGTCGTAGCCGCCAGCCAGAACCACCTGTCCATGTTTGGAGTTGATCCGCTTTCCAATGGGTTCGTACTGGGTGAAGTCAAAGGCGGAGCCTTCCACAGCCAGGATCTGACCATCGGGGACGAAGGTTTCACTCAGAGGAGTGAAGTGATCTGCTTCGATCAGCAGCTCCTGAGAAAGAACATCGCCTTCACCGTGACCGTTCAAGTTAAAGTAGCTGTGATTGGTCAGGTTGCAGAGTGTATCTTTGTCAGATACGGCTTCGTAGTGGATGGATAAGCTGTTGTCTTCTTCCAGAGCGTAGGTGATGGCAACCTTCAGTTCGCCGGGGAAGCCTTCTTCGCCGTCAGGGCTGGTATAGGTCATTTTTACACCGTGGTAAGCGATTTCTGCATCCCAGATCTTTTTATCGAAGCCCACAGTACCGCCATGGAGGCAGTTGGGGCCGTTGTTCTGGACCAGTGTGTAGGTTTCGCTATTCAGAGTGAACTGGCCGCCGCCGATACGGTTGGCCACACGGCCAACGGCTGCCCCGAAGTAACAGGTGTTGGATTCATATTCTTCCAGGGTATCATAGCCGAGAACCACGTCGCGAACAACTCCATCGCGGCCAGGAACACAAATGGTCTGAACGGTAGCACCATAGGTCAGAATGGAGACTTCCATGGAACCGTTGGATAAGATCCAGCGTTCCACAGCTTTCCCATCACGGGTGGTTCCGAAGGGGGCAGAAGTAACAGTTACTTTATAATCGTTCATGGATGACCTCCATTACAGCTGAGCCAGGAAACGACGGATGCCTTCACGGCCTTCTTCGGTTCTCTTATAGACACCGGCACATTCCAGAACTTCAGAGAAGACGATGCCGACTTCCTTCTGAACGATGTCCATAGCGTTGTCCGCATTGACTTCGTCATACTTGGGCAGGAATTCAACCACCCAGTCAGCGTGCTTTTCGGTTCTGGGATCTGCCTTCATAGCTTCTACCAGAGCTTCACCGGAGAGGGAACCCATCTGGTCTGCCAGGACAGCCAGTTCTTCCTTCAGACGAGCGGGGAGAACTGCCAGACCCATAACTTCGATCAGGCCGATGTTTTCCTTCTTGATGTGGTGTAAGTGGTCATGGGGGTGATATACGCCCATGGGATGTTCTTCGGTGGTGATGTTGTTTCTCAGCACCAGATCCAGTTCGTACTTTCCATCGCGGAAACGTGCGATGGGGGTGATGGTGTTGTGAGGAACACCGTCGGTTTCTGCAAAGATGAAGGAAGCTTCATCGGTATAACCTCTCCAGCTTCCCAGAATGTGGTCAGCCAGTTCCACCAGTCTCTGGTCGTCTTCACAAGCCAGACGCAGAACGGACATGGGCCAGCGAACGATACCGCACTGAACATCTTCAAAGCCATTCACCTGGAAATCTTCTTCCACAGGGGATACTTCCATAGGGAAGATGTAGTGACCGCCCTGGAAGTGGTCGTGGCTCAGAATGGAACCGCCCACGATGGGCAGGTCCGCATTGGAACCTACGAAGTAGTGGGGGAAGAGCTTAACGAAGTCCAGCAGCTTACGGAAGCAGGCCTTGTCGATCTTCATGGGTGTATGCTGAGAATTGAACACGATGCAGTGTTCATTGTAGTACACGTAGGGAGAGTACTGGAAGAACCAGGGGCTATCGTTGATTTCCAGAGGAATGATACGGTGGTTCTGACGAGCCGGGTGGTTGATGCGGCCTGCATAGCCTTCGTTTTCTGCGCAGAGCTGGCACTTGGGATAGCCGGCAGGCGCTGCCTTACCGGCAGCAGCGATTGCCTTGGGATCCTTTTCCGGCTTGGACAGGTTGATGGTGATGTGCAGGTCACCGTAATCGGTGGGAGCATACCACTTCATATCCTTGGCGATACGGTCGCGGCGGATGTAATTTGTAGCCTGGCTGAAGTCGTAGTACCAGTTAGTAGCTTCTTCCGGGCTTTCGCCGTACAGATAGTCAAAGGTGTCGATGATCACGCTGGGCGGGGGAGTCAGTCGACCCATGAGCTTGGTGTCGAACAGGTCTCTGGCAACGATGGATTCCGGATCCACCAGGCCTTTTTCCGCTGCGATGTCGATCAGCGCGTCCAAAATTTCGTGAACAGGAGGAAGTTCTGCATCGAAGTCAGCTTCATCCGGAGCCGGGATCTCGTCCAGGCCCATGACTTCCATCAGAGCATTCACGGAGTACAGATAATCTGCAGGTTCGATGATACGGGTCTGCAGGGCGTATTCCACCAGTTGATAAATGGGATGGATCATGAGAAACCTCCTGAATTACTTTTCAAAACCGTTGGGATGATTTTTATGCCAGTTCCATGCGCTGGAAATGATGGTTTCCAGATCGTCGTACTGGGGCTTCCAGCCCAGGATATCGCGGGCTTTCTGGCTGGAGGCAATCAGCTGCGCAGGGTCGCCTGCACGTCTGGGGCATACCTTAGCGGGAATGGGGTGACCGGTCACGCGGCGTGCAGTTTCAATAACTTCATTTACGGTGAAGCCAACGCCGTTGCCCAGGTTGAAGATGGCATTGTCACCACCCTTAGCTAAGTATTCCATAGCCAGGATGTGAGCCTGAGCCAGGTCGGTTACGTGGATATAGTCACGAATGCAGGTACCGTCCTTGGTGTCGTAGTCGTCACCGAAGATGGAGATTTCCGGTCTCTTTCCGTTGGGAACCTGTAAGATCAGCGGGATCAGGTGGCTTTCCGGATTGTGAGCTTCACCGATTTCGCCGGACTTGTGTGCACCGCAGGCATTGAAGTAACGCAGGGATACGAACTTCATACCGTGAGCCAGAGAAGTCCACTTGAACATCTTTTCCATGGACAGCTTGGTTTCACCGTAGCAGTTGGTGGGGCAGGTTCTGTCTTCTTCCATGATGGGAATGCGTTCCGGTTCGCCGTAGGTTGCAGCGGTGGAAGAGAAGACGATGTATTTGATGTCGTGAGCAACCATGGATTCCAGCAGGACCTTGGTTCCGCACAGGTTGTTATCGTAATACTTCAGAGGCTTGGTCATACTTTCGCCAACCAGAGAGTTTGCAGCAAAGTGGATCACGCCGTCAATCTTTTCCTGATCGAATACGGAGTCAATGAAGTCACGGTTTCTGATGTCGCCCTTGTAGAAGCGAGCCTTGGGATGAACGGCAGCCATATAACCGGTTTCCAGGTTATCGGCGATGACAACGTCATAACCGTTGTCGATCAGTTCATAAACGGTGTGGGAACCGATGTAGCCGGCTCCGCCCAGTACGAGAATAGTCATAATAGAACCTCCTGATGAATCAAACCTTAACTATCGTAAACTCCGTCGATTAGGCAAGAAGAACGATGCCGCCTTCCGGACGGATGCTGAGAACGTGGCAGGAATCCTTACCCAGTACGTTTTCCATGGTGGTGCGGTAGGTTTCCAGCAGATCTGCGGGAACGAAAGCCTGGATGGTACCGGCAAAGCCGCCGCCGTGAACGCGGAAGGTTCCGCGGTTGCCCAGGATCTGATCGGACAGAGCCAGAGCCAGGGATACGGCCTGTTCCTTGACAGCGCCGCTGCAGTAAACGTTCTGTAAGTACATGTAAGAAGATGCGCCGGATTCTCTGGACAGCTTCAGGAAGGTTTCGAAGTCGTCATTGGCCAGAGCTTCTGCTTCTGCGATGGCGCGTTTATTTTCAGCATAGAAGTGGATCGCTCTCAGGATCGCACGATCGCCGTATTTTTCTCTCAGTTCCGGGATCGCAGCGTAGAAGTCCGCTTCGTCGATGTCTCTCAGAACTTCCTTACCGAAGTGTCTGGAGATGTTCTTTAATTCGATGGTGATGGCAGCATATTCATCGGTGAGATCCGCGTGGTCAGCACCGGAGTCAACGATGCACAGATAATGTCCAGTCTTTGCAAAGTCGAAGGTTACCTGTTTGATGATGGGTTCAGAGGGATCAGCAAAGTCGATGGAAACAGCGCTGCCAACGGAGCTTGCCATCTGGTCCATGAGGCCGCAGGGCTTACCGAAGAAGACATTTTCTGCATACTGGCCGATCTGTGCGATCTGAACTGCATTGATTTCGTCGTTGCAGAACAGGTGGTTGAAGATAACGCCGATCAGTACTTCGTAAGCTGCGGAAGAGGACAGACCGGAACCCTGCAGTACATTGGATGTTGCATAGCAGTCGAAGCCGGCAGGTTCATAACCCATGGATTTGATCTTAGCAGCAATACCGCGGATCAAAGCAGGGGATGTATTGATTTCCTTTTCCACCGGTTCCAGGTTGTTCAGATCCACTTCCAGCATGGGATAGCCTTCGGACTGGATGCGTACCACGGAAGTATTGTTTTTCGCAGCGCAGGCCAGGATGTCCAGGTTTACGGATGCAGCCAGAACGCAGCCGTGCTGATGGTCGGTGTGGTTTCCGCCAACTTCAGTACGACCGGGAGCGCTGAAGAGTGCGGCTTCACGATCGGAATCCACGCCGAAGATCGCAGAGAACACATCGATCACAGCGTCTGCACGATCCTTCTGTTCCTGGACTTCTTCGGTACCGCAGCAGTAAATGCGGGCGAAGCGTTCGTCGCAGGATGTATCACTTAATAATGCTTTTAAATCTTTAATAGAAGACATAATTTCACCTCCACATAGTTACTATCATTGTACTGTATATGGTGGCTTGGATTCAAGGGATTTCAAGAGAATTTCAAAAAAGAATGGGTTCGACAACGGGTTTTGACAGCATTTGCAGAAGGAAAGCTTTATACTTTGACTACTATGCACTGGGAGGAAGGGAAATGGTAGTTTACGGAGAGGTATTGTTTCTTGAAAATGCGATCATCGGAGCCCTGCTGTTATGGATGACGAAACGGATCTGCGGGGAGGAAGTATCAAAGGCAAAACTGCTTTTGGGTGCGGTTTTATGTGGCCTATATGCATTCACATTGTTTCAAAGAGAGATTCCCTGGCTGGTGTCCTTAATGGAGAAATTGATGTTTTCTGTGGTATTGATCCGTCTTGTATTTCAGAAAAGCCGTTGGTTGTGGAAGGTTCTTGTATTTTATGGAGCCAGCTTTCTCCTGGGCGGCGTGACCATGGGAATCCTTGGATTGTGTTCCGTTCCGTCTGTGGCATGCAATGGAAATCTGTATTTGGATCATCTGACCTTTCTGCATTTGTTCTCCGGCGTTCTTTCTACCGTATTACTCTTTCGATTGGGGATCTCCTGGTTTCGGGAACGTCGTCTGGATTGGAAAACAAAGCATCCAGTCAGGATCCTTCACGGAGAAAAAGAGATTAATGTACAGGGATATCTGGATACGGGAAATTGCCTGATGGATCCGGATACGGGTTTTCCAGTGTGTTTGGTTTCTGCAGATCTATGGGAAATGTTGACCGAAGGAATGGAGCCAAGGCGATGGATTTCTTATTGGGATGCGACTGGAGAAAAAGGCTTCCTTTGTGTCATCGAACCGGATGAATTTCAGATCGGTCCCTTTGGAAAACAGAAGCGTTGTAAGGCAGTTCTTGCCATGGGGAGTGCACAGAGGGAATCCTTGCAATGGGGAGGTTGTCCGGTGTTGATCAATGGCTATTTTCTTGAAGAATGTATGGGTTTGGGAGGGTGATTTCTTGATTCATAAAAGAATTATGAGATATGTACATAAAATACTGAACAAATTTGAACGGTTTTTATTTCAAAAAGAAGAAAAGAAGATCTGTTACATCGGTGGAAGTGAAGTTCTTCCGCCCCCTTTGACAGCGGAGGAAGAACGGGAGGTTTTGGGACGATGGAAGGAGGAAAAAGAGACCATCAAAGGGATCCTGATCGAACGCAATCTCAGGCTGGTGGTTTACATTGCAAAGAAATTCGAAAATACATCAACCAATGTGGAAGATTTGATTTCCATCGGAACCATTGGATTGATCAAGGCAGTCAATACCTTTGATCCGGAGAAGAACATCAAACTGGCCACCTATGCATCCCGCTGCATTGAAAATGAAATTTTGATGCATTTACGGCGAAGTTCCAAAATCAAGGCGGAGGTTTCTTTTGATGAACCTTTGAACGTGGATTGGGATGGAAATGAGTTATTGCTCTCCGATATTTTAGGAACGGAGGGAGATATCATTTATCAGCATATCGAGGATGAGGTGAATAAAAACTTGTTGGATGAGGCATTGGGGGTGTTATCACTGCGTGAGCGACGGATCATGGAGATGCGTTTTGGTCTCATGACAGGGAGAGAAATGACACAGAAGGAGGTTGCAGATCGTTTGGGACGTTTGCGCCGTCAGTGGAATCCGCAATGTACCAACAAAGATGAAATGCGTCCTCGCCTGGTGCACGTGGCTTATTCCAAGAATATTCAGTTTTCGGGCGTGAGTTTGCAGAATTCTCCTT
>JAFOGM010000026.1 GCA_017386805.1 Bacillota bacterium | reverse complement strand
GGGATCAAGAATCCGTACCTGAAATCTTCCGACTGGGGCTGGCAGATCGACCCCAAGGGCCTTCGCTACAGCCTGAATGAAATCTATGCCCGTTACCAGATCCCTATCATGGTGGTGGAAAATGGTCTTGGTGCCCGGGACGTTCTGGAAGAAGACGGAACCATCCACGATGACTATCGCATCGATTACCTCCGTCAGCACATCGAACAGATGGCAGAAGCTGCTCGTGACGGTGTGGATCTCATGGGCTATACGCCCTGGGGCTGCATCGATCTGGTATCGGCTTCCACCGGTGAAATGGCTAAGAGATACGGTATGATCTACGTGGAAAAGTACGACGACGGAACCGGGACTTTAGCCCGCAGACGCAAGGACAGCTTCTACTGGTATCAGAACGTAATTAAAACCAACGGAGAAGAATTATGAACACCTATCTCTGCTTTGATTTCGGCGGAACCTTCATTAAATATGCTGTGATCGCTGAAGATGAATCCGTCCTGGTCCAGGATAAATTCCCCACGGTATGTGATGATCATGAAACCTTCATGGCAAATATTCGCCGGGTCTACGAGGAGTATCCCGATGTGAAGGGGATCGGTATCAGCATGGCCGGTGTGGTGGATACCGACACCGGGTTTGCGTATACCGGCGGGGCAATCACCTGTCTGGCGCAGCGGAATATCGTTTCAGAAATCAGCGCCCTCTGCGGAGGGTTGCCAGTGAGCATCGAAAATGACGCCAAGGCAGCCGCTTACGCGGAACTTTCCAGCGGGGCCCTGAAGGATTGCCGCAACGGCGTGGTCATCGTCATCGGAACAGCTTTGGGCGGAACGGTGATTGCAGATCGCAAGATCCTGCGCGGAAAGAATTTGTTCGCCGGAGAACTGTCCTATGTCTATTATAATAATGAAGCGATGATGGATCGTAAGTTCGGTGAGCTTCCCCGAAAACACGATAAAGAGGGAACGGGGCTCTTCACTGATCGATGTACACCGAAGCGGATCTGTCAGCTGTACTCTGCTTTGAGCGGGGAACAGGTGGATGTCACCGACTGTCCGGTTGTCTTTGAGAGAGCAGGGATGGGGGATGAACATGCGCTTTGGTCCATACGTTCTGTAGCACGTGATCTGGCCATGCTGGCCTTTAACCTGCAGTGTGTGGTGGATCCGGATGTGATCGCCATCGGCGGAGGGATCAGCAGCGACCCCATGTTTATTCAATTTGTGAAAGAAGAAATCCGAGAATTTGCGGATCATATCGTTCCGGGAGCGCCGATTCCGGAAGTTACCGTGTGTAAATACGGCAGCAGCGCCAACCTCATCGGAGCTTTTTATTCGCACCGCGACAGATTTTTTGGTAACTTCTAACAAACAATATTCGTTTTTCTATGATTAACATTACATTATCTTTACATTTGAATAACTTTGTATTATACTCTAAGTAACACTATTTTCAGAATTCGTGTGTGGGATTCTGAACAACGAGGGCTTTTCCGGTATAAGCCGTGAAGCATATCAAATAATTATTTTCTTGCGAGGAGGAAAAACAAAATGAAAAAGATTTTAGCTCTGCTGTTAGCACTGGTTATGATCTTCGGCCTGGTTGGCTGCGGCGGCGGTTCTTCTGAAGAAGAAGGCGGCGACGCAGTAGGCGAAGTAGCAGTATTCTGGTACACCTTCGGTGATACCTACCTGTCCAGCGTACGTGCAGCAATGAACGAAGCTTTCGCTGCTGCTGGTATTGCTTACCAGGACTACGATGCTAACAACTCTCAGACCACTCAGACTGAACAGATCCAGACTGCAATCACCAAGGGTGCTTCCGTTCTGGTAGTAAACATCGTTGACGCTAGCTCCGATGACGCTACTCAGGCTATCCTGGATGCTGCTAACACTGCTGGTATCCCCGTAGTATTCTTCAACCGTTCCGTATCTGAAGAAATCGTATCCGCTGTTGAAACTGCTGCTTATGTAGGTACTGACTACACTCAGGCAGGTCACATGCAGGGTAAGATGATCGGTGAATTCCTGGTTGCTAACTACGAAGCTACCGACCTGAATGGCGACGGTACCATCTCCTACGTAATGTTCAAGGGTCAGGAAGGTAACATGGAAGCTGACGCTAGAACTCAGTTCGGCGTTGAAGATGCTGACCTGGTACTGACTGAAAACGGAAAGCCCGCTCTGGCATTCTACGATGCAGCTAACACCTCCAAGTACCTGTTAGACCAGAACGGCGCATGGTCCGCTGCTCAGGGTCAGGAACACATGCAGACTCTGCTGTCCAAGTACTCCGAAGACAACGGTAACATGGTAGAACTGGTTATCGCTAACAACGACGACATGGCTCTGGGTGCAATCTCCGCTCTGCAGGCTGCTGGTTACAACAAGGAAGGCGCTAAGTACATCCCCGTATTCGGCGTAGACGCAACCGACGCTGCTAAGGAAAAGATCGCTGACAAGTCCATGACCGGTACCATCAAGCAGGACGCTGTAGGTATGGCTCAGGCTGTAGTAGACATCGCTTCCAACTTCCAGCAGGGTGTTGACAAGTTCGAAGGTATCGAAGAAGCTAACCAGGTTGGTACCTGGAGAGTAAACATTCCTTACTCCGCTTACACTGGCGAATAATTTAAGTTACATAACTTAATAGGAAATGATTTCAGCCGCGCTTCGGCGCGGCTGATTTTCTAAGTTGATCATTATTCGCAGGCCAAGGCCATGTTCATGGACTTAGCCGTGAGTATGGCCTTGGCTTGTATGGCCAGAGAAAATGCATTCCCATAAGGAGGCGAATCAATTGAACAAAAATCAAGAACCTGTCCTGCTGAGAATGGAAGGGATCTGTAAGGAATTCCCTGGTGTAAAAGCTCTGGATGGCGTAAACCTCACTGTGAAGGCTGGTACTGTACATGCCCTGATGGGTGAAAACGGTGCAGGGAAGTCTACACTGATGAAGTGCCTGTTCGGTGTATATCAGAAGAATGCCGGTACGGTCTATTTAGAAGGTAAGGAAGTAAACTTTAAAAACTCCAAAGAAGCACTGGAACACGGGGTTGCCATGGTACATCAGGAACTGAACCAGGCCCTGAAGAGAAACGTTATGGACAACATGTGGCTGGGTCGATTCCCCATGACCGGTCCGTTCACCAGTGAAAAGAAGATGTACGATATGACCATGGAAGTCTTCAACGATCTGGGAATCAAAGTAAATCCCAAGACCATCATGAGCACCATGCCCGTATCCCAGCGTCAGATGGTCGAAATTGCGAAGGCTGTTTCTTACAATTCCAAGGTCATCGTATTCGACGAACCTACTTCTTCTCTGACTGAAACAGAAGTAGAACATTTATTCCGAATCATCAATATGCTCCGCGATCGCGGATGCGGTATTATCTATATCTCTCACAAGATGGCTGAAATCAAGAGAATTTCCGATGAAATCACCATCATGAGAGACGGTCAGTGGATCGCTACCGAAAAGGCAGATGACCTGGAAATGTCCGACATCATCCGTCTGATGGTAGGTCGTGAACTGACCAACCAGTTCCCGCCGAAGACCAATGTTCCCGGTGAGCCCATGCTGGAAGTTGAAAATCTGACCGGTATGTACAACCATGTGAAGGGTGTATCCTTCCAGGCTCGTAAGGGTGAAGTCCTTGGTATCGCAGGTCTGGATGCTTCCGGACGTACCGAAGTTCTGGAATCCATCTTTGGTATCCGTCAGCGTAAGGAAGGTACGATCAAGCTTCACGGTAAGATCTGTAAGAACCGTAACTCTGGCGAATCCCTGAAAAATGGATTTGCTATGCTGACAGAAGAACGTCGAGCTACCGGTATTTTCGGTG
The DNA here is from genome assembly GCA_017386805.1 of Bacillota bacterium. GTDB lineage: Bacteria > Bacillota > Clostridia > Peptostreptococcales > Anaerovoracaceae > RGIG446. The sequence continues at coordinate 4,771 of JAFOGM010000026.1, read as the reverse complement.
TACGTAACATCCGTGAAAATACGATTATTTCCAGTTTACACCGTCATAAGAAATTCGGTCCTCTGCTGGGTAAGAAAACTCAGTTCGAGGATACACAGCGTTACATCGACGCTATGAGAACCAAGACCCCCAGCCAGGAAACTCAGATCCGAAGCCTGTCCGGCGGTAACCAGCAGAAGGTTATCATCGGCCGCTGGCTTCTGACTGAACCGGAAGTACTGCTGCTGGACGAACCGACTCGTGGTATCGACGTAGGTGCAAAGTACGAAATTTATCAGCTGATCCAGAATCTGGCTCATGATGGAAAGACCGTTCTTATGGTTTCCTCTGAAATGCCCGAATTGCTGGGTGTTTGCGACAGAATCTTAGTTATGTCCGGTGGACAGCTGGCTGGTGAAGTGGATGCAAAGACAACCACTCAGGAAGAAATCATGACGCTGGCTGCAAAATTTGCTTAAGGAGGAAATATCGTGTCTGAACTGAAAGATAAGAGCAACGCACTGAAGGCTATGACGCCGAAGGATAGAAAGCGTGCTATCGGAGATATCATGATGAACAACGCAATGTTCATCATCATCGCTATCGCGATCGTACTGATCGCTCTGAAGGAACCTTCTTTCGTATCCGTTCCTTCCATCATCAACATTATTAACCTGACCGCAGCAAAGCTGCCCATCGCTCTGGGCGTTGGCGGTTGTATCATTCTGGCCGGTACTGACGTATCTGCAGGTCGTCAGGTAGGTCTGGCTGCTTGTATCGCTGCTTCCTTACAGCTGACCACCAACAAGCTGTTCCCCGAAATGGGCGTTCAGGCTTGGTATGTGGCTCTGCTGGCAGTTGTAGTAGTAGGTGCGATCCTGGGCTTCGTAAACGGTTTCTGTATGGCGAAGTTCAAGTTACACCCCTACATCGTAACTCTGTCCACTCAGCTGATCATCTACGGTATCATCCTGCTGTACTTACAGCTGGGTACCAACTCCGGTCAGACTCTGTCCGGTATGAATCCCGCTTATCGTGAACTGATCACCGGCGAACTGTTCCGCGTAGGTAACACCGTTGTTCCGAATTACGTACTGTACTCCCTGATCATTACCATCTTTGTATGGGTGATCTGGAACAAGACCACCTTCGGTAAGAACATGTACGCTGTAGGTTCCAACGAAGAAGCTGCTAACGTATCTGGTGTTAACGTAGTAAAGACCATCATCATGGTATTCATGATGGCAGGTGCTCTGTACGGTATCACTGGTTTCATGGATGCTGCTCGTATCGCTTCCGTAAACGCTACCACTGGTCTGAACTATGAAGCTGACGCAATCGCAGCTTGCGTAATCGGTGGTATCTCCTTCGTAGGTGGTATCGGTAAGGTTTCCGGCGCAATCATCGGTGTACTGCTGTTACAGGTTATCTTCACCGGTCTGACTTATCTGTCCGTTGACCAGAACCTGCTGTTCATCGTTAAGGGTCTGATCATCCTGGTTGCTTGTGCAATCGACATGAGAAAGTATCTGGTTCGTAAGTAATGGAAAACCAGACTCCTCAAAAAGAAGTTCATTCCACGTTCAAAGGCCTATACAAAAATGCAAGAATCTCTGTAAAGACATTGGATAAGTTCATCGTTGGCGGTATTGTAGCCATGATCCTCATTCTGTTTTACGGAATTCTGAACAATGGTTATACGGCTACATACAATTCCAAAGGAGGGACTGATGTTCCTTCCCAGGATTTCATGTATGGTGATCTGTTGGATGAACCGGAACCCCCGACGCGTGAAGGGTATCGTTTTGTTGGTTGGTATATGGATGAAAATTATTTCTATCCTTTTAACTTTGAAGCCACTGCCGATGGCGACGTTACTTTGTATGCCCGTTGGGAAAAAGTTGAATAAACTCAAAACCCCCGGCGATCCCGGGGGTTTTCTGCATCAATAAGAATTTACAAAATAGGAGAAACCTGTATGGAAGCGAAGCTGAACTGGCTGGCCGATCCCACGGTATTTCGTGTAAATCGGCTGGAAGCCCACTCCGATCACATCACATACGCTTCTCTGGAAGAAGCTGAAGAAAAGAAAACATCTCTTCGTCAGTCTCTGGATGGAGAATGGAGCTTTGTGTGGAGCGAAAATCCATCCAAGCGTCCGGCGTTGTTCTGGAAAGAAGACTATGATCTTTCTGAGTTTGGAACGATCCAGGTACCTGGTCACATGGAAACACAGGGATTTGGACAGATCCAGTACATCAATAAACTCTATCCCTGGGATGGTCATGCAGAATTGCGACCGCCTCAGATCGACTGGGACAATAACCCCGTTGGCAGCTATGTTTGTACCTTTGACCTGAATCCGGAATTGAGAGGGAAGGACGTACGAATTTCCTTCCAGGGTGTGGAACAGGCTTGTTATGTATGGCTCAACGGCCAGTTTGTGGGTTACTCCGAAGACACCTTTACACCCTCCGATTTTGATTTAACACCCTATATCAAAGATAGAGATAACCGCCTTTGCGTGGAAGTGTACAAGAGATGTTCCGGTGCATGGATCGAAGACCAGGACTTCTTCCGCTTTTCCGGCATCTTCCGTTCGGTCTTCTTATATACCAAACCTTTGGTGGAAGATGTATGGATCAAGACTGCATTAAATGATGACAATACCAGCGGTTCTTTGAAATTCCGTTTCAAGACAGATGCCGACTTCATCGCGGCAACCGTCCGCCATCCGCAGGATGGCGTCCTCTTCGATGGTCAACTGGAATTGACCGAAGCGGATGGCTATCTCTGGAGCCAGAACTTTGATTTCGAACGTGTTCGCCTGTGGGATTATGGTACCCCGGAACTGTATCAGATTTTACTGACAGTAAAGAAGGGTGACACCGTAGAATATATTCCTTATAATACCGGATTCCGCCGTATGGAACTGGGCGAAGACAAGATCATGTATCTGAACGGAAAGCGCCTCATCATCAACGGTGTCAATCGTCATGAGTGGAACGCAAACTCTGGTCGTGTCATCGATATCAAAGATATGGAAGATGCTATGGCTGTGTTCCTGAAGAACAACATCAACGCTGTCCGTACCTCCCATTATCCGAACCGTACCGAATGGTATCACCTGTGTGATGAAAATGGAATCTATATGATGGACGAAACCAATCTGGAAAGCCACGGCAGCTGGCAGGTCGGCATGAACGTTCGCCCTGACTGGAATGTTCCCGGAAGCTTCCCGGAATGGAAGGACTGTGTTCTCGACAGAGCAAAGTCCATGTTCGAACGTGACAAAAACCATGTTTCGATCCTGTTCTGGTCCTGCGGTAATGAAGCTTTCTGCGGATCCAACATTGTAGCCATGGCAGATTACTTCCGCAGCGTGGATCCCAGCCGACTGGTCCACTACGAAGGCGCATACTGGCCCAGAGGGGTTGCCAACGGAACGCCTACAAGCCCGTACTGGAGACCGGAATACGAAACCGTGTCCGATATGGAAACCAGAATGTATGCTACACCGACAGAAGTTCGTGAGTATTTGGAAAACAACCCACCTAAGTCTTATCTTAACTGCGAATATATGCACAATATGGGTAACTCTTTAGGCGGAATGGAATCTTATGTATCCATGATCGATGAATTCCCGCTGTATCAGGGTGGTTTTATCTGGGACTACATGGATCAGGCGCTCTGGTATACCAATGTAAATGGGGAACGTGTTCTCGGCTATGGCGGTGACTTTGGGGAACGTCAGACGGACTATAACTTCAGCGGAAACGGAATCGTCACGGCAGATGGTCAGCCGAAGCCCTGTATGCAGGAAGTTCGTTACTGGCACAGTACTTCGGAAGAACGAGCAAAGTTCGATGTGGAAAATGAAATCAATCGTGAGAAGGCAGAGCCGTTACCCATGAAGACTTCGGATGTCCCGCTCACTGTGAGCCACGGGGATGGAGCGCTTGGCGTAAAGGGCGAAGGATTTGAAGTACTCTTTGGAGGACAGGGTCCTGTATCGATGCGCTGGGGAAAGATGGAATGGCTGTTCCGTGCACCGAAGCCGGCCTTCTGGAGAGCACCCACAGAAAATGATTGTGGCTGCGGTTTCCAGGAAAAATCTGCGGTTTGGGCTGCTGTGGACCAGTATCAGAAGTGCATCGGCAGAGAAGTTCTGGAAGAAACCGATGTTCGTGTGGTAGTGAAGTATACCTATACTGCGGACATCATGCCGGATCTGAAGGTGGAAGTGACTTACATCATTAGTATGTACGGTTATCTGACGGTAAATGTTCGTTATGAAGGAAAGGCCGGTCGTCCGCAGCTTCCGTTGTTTGGTTTCCGCTTCTCTACGACTAAGCCCGTAGAAAAGACACAGTGGCAGGGGCTCTCCGGAGAAACGTACCCCGACCGTTGTAAAGGTGGGAAATTCGGTATTCATGAAGAAGTTCCTGCAATTTCCAACTATCTGGTTCCTCAGGAATGTGGAAATCACATGGATACGGAATGGGCGAAACTGTTCTGTGAAGACGAAGAACTGTGGATCGAATGGGATGACAGCAGCGAAGAAGAACCGAAACCGTTCCATTTCTCTGCGATTCCTTATACACCGCAGCAGCTGGAACAGGCCTTCCACATGGAAGAACTTCCGAAGCCGACCCGTACTGTTGTTACTATCTGCAGTGAAATGCGCGGGGTAGGCGGGATCGATACCTGGGGTACTGATGTAGAACCTGCTTATCACATCAGTGCGGAACAGGATCTGGAATTCAGCTTCGTTATGAGTGGCAATAAGTCC
>JAFOGM010000217.1 GCA_017386805.1 Bacillota bacterium | reverse complement strand
TATTAAATGTGATGTCCTCTCCGGGATCGGGAAAGACCACCACGCTGCTGGCGCTGGCCAAAGAACTGGAAGGAAAACTTCGCTGGGCAGTCATGGAAGCGGACATCGATTCTGTTGTCGATGCGGAAACCATGAAGAAGGCGGGCGTGGAAGCCATTCAGATCCACACCGGAGGCATGTGCCACCTGGATGCAGATATGACGCGGCAGGGGTTATCCCAACTGGATCGCAGCGAACTGGATCTGGTGGTTTTAGAGAACGTGGGGAATTTGGTTTGTCCGGCGGAATTCGACACGGGGTCTGTTAAAAATATGACGATTTTATCCGTTCCGGAAGGCGATGACAAGCCCTTAAAGTATCCGCTGATGTATGAGACCTGCGATCTTCTGGTAATCAATAAGATCGACGTTCTGGACTATTTTGATTTCGATTGCGAAAAAGTTGTAGAGTACGCAAAGCGCCGTAATCCCAGCATTGAGGTGATTTTCGTCTCCGCGCGAACGGGAGAAGGGATTCCGGAGCTGGCAGGATGGATTTTCCGTCAGGTAACGGCCTGGAATGTGTAAAAAAACCCAAAAACGATGGAAAAATAGCGAAAAAACAATTGCGGAAATAGAAAGGCTATGTTAAAATATTATCGTTTCTATGCTTATTTTTAAAGGAGGAATTAGACCAATGAAAAAGTTAATTGCAATGATCATGGTTCTGTGCATGATGTTCACTATGGTTGCTTGCGGTGGCGGCGAAGCTGCTCCCGAAGCTGCTGCTTACAAGCTGGGTATGGGTGTTGAACTGAAGACCACCAGCTCCAAGACCGAACAGGCACAGGTAGACGCTACTGTTGCTACCGTTGTTACCGACGCTGAAGGTAAGATCGTAGTTTGCCGCATCGACTGCGCACAGTCCAAGATGGCTGTTGTAGGTGGTGCTGTTGAAGCTGACAAGACCTTCAAGACCAAGATGGAACTGGGTGACGACTACGGTATGGTTGCTTACGGTGCTGCTATGGCTGAATGGGACGCTCAGACCAAGGCTTTCGAAGAATACGTAGTAGGTAAGACTGCTGCTGAAGTAGAAGCTCTGGAAACCGTTCTGAACGAAACTGGCCACAACGTATCCACCGACGAAGCTCTGCTGGCTGGCTGCACCATGGACATCGTAGACTTCAAGGCTGCTGTTGTTAAGGCTTGCAACGACGAAAAGGGTATGGCTTTCGAAACTGCTGATGCTTTCACCCTGGGTCTGGCTGCTGTTACCGACGCTTCCGAATCCACCGCTGCTGCTGAAGGCAACGACGCTGTAGTTAAGATGTACACCGAATTCGGTGCTGCTGTTGTAGCTGCTGACGGTACCATCCTGGCTGCTCTGAACGATGCAACTCAGCCCAAGATCAACGTAAACGCTGCTGGCGAAATCGTATCTGCTGACTACAAGGCTACCAAGAGAGAACTGGGCGATGCTTACGGCATGGTTGCTTACGGTGCTGCTATCGCTGAATGGGATGCTCAGTCCGATGCATTCTCCAAGTACGTTGTAGGTAAGACTGCTGCTGACGTTCGTGCTATCGAAACCAAGACCAACGATCACGGTTATGCAGTTCCCGCAGACGAAACTCTGTACGCTGAATGCACCATGCAGATCACTGGCATGATGGAAGTTATCGCAAGAGCTGCTGAATACGCTCGTTAATTTTCCAACTGAAACATTAGGAGACAAGGTTTGAAACGAATGAAATCTTGGCTCTGTCTTTGCTGTGTACTGGGGCTCCTCGCAAGTTTTGTGGGGTGCTCCAGTTCTGCTAAAAAGATAGAACCACAAGGAAGAGCATTTTTCACGTATTTCGATACGGTCTCTTACGTCTACAGCTATGCTGGAGACTCTGAGGACTCTCTCAATGAGCGGTCCGCCGCAGTTTCTGGTATTCTGAATGAATATCATCAACTGTTTGACATTTATCACGAATATTCCGGTATCACTAATCTGTGCACCATTAATAAACTGGCCGGCGGCGAACCTTTAAAGGTAGATAAAAAGCTCGTCGACTTTTTGTTGTATTCAAAGGAATTGTACGAGATCACCGATGGTGAAATGAACGTGATGCTGGGCTCGGTCCTGCGTCTGTGGCACGATGCCAGAACGGCGGCTTCGGAAGATCCGGCCAATGCTTACATTCCTTCGGAAGAAGCGCTGGCGGAGGCGAAGAAACACACAGACATTTCTCTTCTGGAAATCGATGCAGATAATTGTACCGTAAGGATCACCGATCCGGAAGCTTCCATCGATGTGGGGGCTCTGGGAAAGGGATACGCTACGGAAAAGGCTGCACAGTATCTGAGAGAGACCGGGGCTGAAAGCTATGTTTTGAACATCGGAGGAAATATCAGTATCATTGGTCGCAAGGTCGATGGTTCTGCATGGAATACCGGGATTCGAAATCCCCAGGATCCTTCCGGTGAACCTGTCGTCTATTTCGCCCTGGCTGACACGGCTTGTGTCACCTCCGGGAATTACGAGAGATATTACATCGTAGACGACGAAAAGTACCACCACATTATCGATAAAGATACCCTGATGCCTGCGGATTACTTTGATTCCATCACTGTGATCACCAAGAACAGCGCATTGGCGGACACCTTCTCCACCGCTCTGTATTGCATGAGTTATGAAGAAGGACTGGAACTGGCCGAGTCCATGGAGGACGTGGAAGTCCTGTGGATCTTTGGCGATGGAACAATGAAAATGACATCGGGGCTTTCTGCTCTGGTGACAGAATAGATGAAGTTATAGTTCAAGAGACATTAGGTATATTACTTTTGACAAAGGAGGAACCGACTGATGCTTTTTAAGAAGAAAAACATTTCGTCGCTGCATGTACCTCACAATAAGAATACTGCTTCCTGTGCACCGCTGCAGATCAGCGCTCCCAAGGAAGTTGTCATTCCCATGAACATGCAGTCCGGTCATGATGCGGAGCCGGTCGTGGCTGTAGGTGACCACGTATACGTTGGTCAGCTGATTGCCAGAGAAGAAGGAAGAAACTCTTCTCCCACTCACGCTTCTGTATCCGGTACCGTAAAGGAAATTGCTCCCATCAAGCTGGCTGGCGGTAAGGAAGTCGTAGCCATCACCATCGAAAACGACGGTAAGATGGAAGTTGACCCCGAAATGAAGGCCCCCACCGTGACCAATCTGGATGAATTCCTGGATGCAGTACGTGCCAGCGGTGTTGTAGGTCTGGGCGGCGCTGCTTTCCCCGTATGGGCAAAGCTGGATGCTGTTCGCAGAAACGAAATCGAAACCATCCTGGTAAACGGTGCAGAATGTGAACCGTACATCACCAGTGACCACCGCATGATGGTGGACTACAGCGATCTGGTTGCTAAGGGCGTTAAGCTGATGCAGGAACACATGAACGTTCCCAAGATCGTAATCGCAATCGAAAACAACAAGCAGGATGCCATCGACAAGCTGGGCGAAATCTTCAAGAACGATCCCGGCGTGGAAATCTATCCGCTGGAAACCGTATATCCGCAGGGTGCGAAGCAGGTACTGCTGTACAACGTAACCGGTAAGGTTGTAAAGGGCGGTCAGCGTATGGCGGCTCTGGGCGTTCTGATCATCAACGTATCTTCCGTAGCAAAGCTGGCGCAGTACATCGAAACCGGCATGCCTCTGGTAGACCGTATCGTAACTGTGGACGGTACCGCAGTTAAGGAACCCAAGAACCTGCTGGTTCCCATCGGTACTCCCGTAAGCCACCTGCTGAGTGAAGTGGAAATGAAGTCCGAACCGGGTAAGATCCTGATCGGCGGTCCCATGCTGGGTCATGCTATTGTAGAACTGGACAGCCCCGTAATCAAGGCAACCAACGCAATTCTGGCCTTCGAAGAAAAGGACAGCGTTGAACTGGAACCCACTGACTGTATCCGCTGCGGTCGCTGCATGGCGAACTGCCCGGTAGGTCTGAACATCGTAGGTATCGCTCGTGCCATGAACAAGAAGGACGAAGACGAAAGAGCTGCTGCTCTGACCAAGCTGGGTCTGAAGCAGTGTATCGAATGCGCTTGCTGTTCCTATGTATGTCCCGCACAGCGTCCTGTATTATCTAAGAATTTAGAGGCAAAGCGCTTCCTGAGAGCTTACAATGCCGCTAAGAAAGAAGAAGGAGGTAAATAAATCATGAGTCAACTTCATGTTTCTGCAGCTCCTCATATCCACAGCGGTAATACCACTTCCAAGGTAATGCGCGATGTGATCATCGCTATGCTGCCCGCAGCCATCGCTTCTGTCGTACTGTTCGGCATGAAGTCCCTGGTTCTGATCGCAGCTTGCGTGATCGGCTGCGTTGCTTCCGAGTGGATCTTCAACAAAGCCGTTGGAAAGAAGTGCACCTGCGGTGACCTGAGCGCTGCAGTTACCGGTCTGTTACTGGCTCTGAACCTGAGCACCAACGTACCTGTTTGGCAGTGCATCGTTGGTTCCGTCTTTGCGATGGTGATCGTAAAGGGCATGTTCGGTGGTATCGGCCGCAATATCGTAAACCCGGCAATCGCAGCACGTGTATTCATGCTGGTTGCCTTCGCTGAAGTTGCAGGCGGTGCTGCTTGTGTCCTGACCGACGCTACCACTTCCGCAACTCCGCTGGAAACCCTGGCTCCCGGTGCGGAAGGTCTCCCCACCATGATGGAACTGTTCCTGGGTATGCACGGCGGTACCATCGGTGAAACCTGTGCAGCTGCTCTGCTGATCGGTTTCGCTTACTTACTGATCCGCAAGGTGATCAAGTGGCATGTTCCCGTAGTATTCGTGGGCACTGTATTCGTACTGGCGCTGGTATTCTCCGGCTTCGACGCAGTATATGCAGTGCAGCATGTCCTGACCGGCGGTCTGTTACTGGGTGCGATCTTCATGGCAACTGACTATGTAACCGCTCCTGTAAATCTGCGCGGCAGAATCGTATTCGCAGTTGGCTGCGGTGTGATCACCTTCGTGATCCGTGAATTCTGCGCATATCCGGAAGGCGTATCCTTCTCCATCCTGTTCATGAATCTCCTGACTCCGCTGATCGAAGAGTGGACTGACAAGGAACCCCTGGGAGGTATTTAACGATGGCGAACTTTAATATGAAATCCCTGGCAACTCCCGTACTGGTTGTACTGGTATTCGCAGTTGCCCTGGTGGGTCTGAACGTACCCCTCGGCCCCATCATTGCTGAAAATCAGTCTGCTCAGGCCTTCGGTCCTCTGATGGCAGTTATGCCGGAAGCACAGGGCTTCGAACAGGTGGAAGCAGAGCTGCCCGCAAACATTCTGGCAGTATACAAAGAAACCTCCGGTCTGGGTTATGCAGTAAGATGTTCTGCAACTTCCCAGTACTCCGCTGAACCCATGGAAATGACCTTCGCTATCGATGCAGAAGGTAAGATCTGTGGCATGCAGGTGGACGTATATACCGAATCCAAGGACTTCGGTCCCGACTATCCGCTGACTTACATCGGTCAGGACTCCACTCTGGCTGACGTTGGTCTGGTTTCCGGCGTTACCTACTCCTGCGTAGCGTTCAAGGATTCCGTATCCTCCGCATTCACCTACCTGATCGAAAACGGTCTGGTTGCTGAAGGTGTGAAGGGTGCTGGCCAGATCCTGATGGAAATGCTGCCCACCGCTCACTCCGGTCTGGTTCTGGGTTCCGTTGGTCAGTACGAAGAAATGCCTGTTTCCGGTTCTATGGAAAGCGCTATGAAGGCTCTGAACGGTTCCGGTTTCGCGTATATCATGAACGAAGGCGACGCAAGCTACCTGGTAGTAACCAACAACTTCGGCGCTGTTAAGGTCTTCGATGTGGAAGGCGCTGATGTGACCGCTGATCATGCAGCTCTGGCTGATGAAGCAAAGGCTCACGCAGATGCCAACGGTAAGTCCTTCTTCGATGCTGCTAAGGCAAGATTCGAAGCAATGCTGTCCGCATCCGGCGTGAAGGAAGTGGAAACCGTAGGTACCTTCAACTCCATCGTGGAAGCTGTGACCTTCAAGGCAAACGGCACCAACTGCTACGGCTTCTACAGCAGAAGCTACGGCTACGCAAACGAGCCCATGGATGTCTTCGTTGTTCTGGATAAGAACGGCGCCATCGTGGCTGCAACCGCTAAGGAACTGATCCTGCACGGTGAATACTTCAACGCTTACACCCTGGATGAACCGTCCTACAAGGAAGGCTTCAAGGGTCTGACCGCAGAAACCTGGTCTGCTGATGTAGCAAACATCTCTGGTGCAACCATGACCTCCGTGGCTATGGCTACCGCTACCGCAGATGCTTTCGCAGCGTTCCAGAGCATTATGAATGGAGGTAACTAAGAATGACTGATATGAAACACAGCATTATGAAGAATCCTCTGATGATCCTGCTGCTGGGCGCAACTCCTGCACTGGCAGCTACCACCGACGTTCGCTCTGCCCTGGGCATGGGCGGCGCGGTGCTGGTGATCCTGGTTCTGTCCAACATCATCACCTTCCTGCTGAAGGATAAGATCGCTCACGAAACCAAGCTGGCGACCAACATTCTGATCGTGACCGGCGTGGTATCCGTTGTACAGATGCTGATGGCAGCGTTCCTGCCCTCCATCTACAACATGCTGGGCTTATACGTAGCTATCGTAGCTGTAACCGCTCTGACCTCCCGTCAGGCTGACCTGGCTGACGAAGCACAGTCCGTTGGCGAAGCTGCAAAGTATGCAGTTTCCGCTGGTCTGACTCTGCTGGCAGTTATGGTGGTTGTGGCTGTGATCCGCGAACTGCTGGGTTCCGCTTCCATCGCTGGTATGGACATCGCGTTCTTAGCAAATTACAAGATTTCTGCTCTGGCAAAGGCTACTGGTGCGTACATCGTACTGGCAATCGTTGCTGCAGTTGTGTCCAAGATGGGCATGGGTAAAGAAAAGGAGGACAAATAAATCATGGATAATACATTTGTTGCTGTCCTTCTGGCTGGAATTTTAGCCAACAACTATGCGATCCAGAACTTCCTGGGTATGGATACCGTTCTGGGCAACTACACTACCGCCAACAAGTCCTGCAAGCTGGGCCTGCTGGTGACCGCAGTTATGGTGGTTTCCACCGCAATCTGCTGGCCGCTGAGCTCCGTTCTGAAGAACGCAGCTTACCTGCAGACTCTGGTATTCGTTGCAGTTGTTCTGGTCGTAACTGAAATCGTTCAGATGGCTGCAAAGTCCATGCTGCAGAAGACCATGGGCGAAGGCTTCGTTATGCTGGCTGTCAACGGCACTGTTCTGGGTCTGATGATCCAGAATGCAGAACTGGGCTTCGGCGAAGCTCTGATCAGCTCCGTAGGCGTAGGTCTGGGCTTCATGGCTGCTATGACCGTATTCGCTTCCCTGCGTGAACGTGTGGAAGATGAATTCGTTCCCGCAGCATTCAGAGGTCTGCCTGTAAGCCTGCTGATCGCAGCTATGATGTCTCTGGTACTGTTCGCATTCTAATGAACAAGAGAGATTTGATCCTCATCGGCGGAATTTTGATCGTGGCATTGATCGCCTTTGTCTTCGTTCAGATGAACCAGGACGGCGGTGCTTACGTTCTGATCCGTGTAGATGGGGAAGAAGTAGAACAATATTCTCTGTCCGAAGAGGGGACCTATCCCCTCAACGGCGGAACCAATATCCTTCACATCGAAGGAGGGGAAGCGTGGCTGACCGAAGCGGATTGCCCGGATCACCTCTGTGTACAGCAGGGAAAGATCAGCAAGACCGGTCAGGTCATCACCTGTCTTCCTAACAAACTGACCGTCACCGTGTACGGTGCGGAAGAATCGGTAGAACTCATCAGCTAAGAGAGGCGATGTCATGAAAAAAGCTTCAAAAATGACCTTTTTAGCCCTATCCATCACGCTGGCGCTGATCCTTTCCTTCGTGGAAAGTCAGATCCCGGCTTTTGTGGCCATTCCGGGCGTAAAGGTGGGTCTTCCCAACATCGTGATCGTATTTCTGCTCTATAAAGTGGGAGCGAAAGAGGCTGGAATCGTCAGCGCCCTGCGTGTGGTGATGGTCGGCTTCCTGTTCGGTTCCATGATGAGCATGTTATACAGTTTAGCTGGTGCGATCCTCAGCTTCTGCGGTATGGCTCTTCTGAAGAAGACCAATTGGTTCTCCACTATGGCAGTCAGCGTCACTGGCGGCGTTCTTCACAACGTCGGTCAGATCGGTGTGGCCTGTCTGGTGACCGAGACCGCTCAGCTGCTCTACTATCTCCCGGTACTGATGATCAGCGGCGTGATTGCCGGTGTGGTCATTGGCGTGGCCGGTGCCTTGATGGTCAAACGAGTTCCAACCAATTTTATGTAAAAGAGGTATATGATTATGGCTATGGAATATTACAAGATCACAGAAGGTCCCTACTCTGACGTTGTGGTTGTGGACGGAGATTTCATGTATCTGTCCGGTCTGATCTCTGAAGATCTGGAAACCGGAAATCAGGTCATCGGTGATATCACCACCGAAACTCGTCAGACCCTGAACAATCTGGAAACGATTCTGAAAGCCCACGGTTCTGACATGGAACACGTGGTTCGTGTAGAAGTGATTTTACACGACTTTGCTGATCGTCATGAAATGAATGACGAATATGTAAAGCACTTCAATCCGGATAAGATGCCTGCCCGCGTATGCTTCGGCGGCGTGGATCTGGCTGGCGGATGTAAGATCGAAATCATGGTCATTGCTCGTAAAATCAAATAAATCGT
>JAFOGM010000216.1 GCA_017386805.1 Bacillota bacterium | reverse complement strand
GTCCAGTCAGTCCGTAATCGGCAGTACCAGTATCTTCGGTGCCCCGGATCTGGATACCCGACCGGCGGAACATCAGCGCAGCACCATGCGTCATTGGATTGAGGTCTGTCCTCACTGCGGATTTGCAGCTTCTGACATTTCCAAGGAAACACCGATAACTAAAGCCATTGTGGAAAGTCACGTTTATCAGGAATGTGACGGAAATCTCTTTTTGAATCCACTGGCTCAGAATTTCTTCCGACAGTTTCTTCTGGCTAAGAAAGGAGAACACTATAAAACTGCATTTTTTGCTCTTCTCCATGCAGCCTGGGCCTGCGATGACAATCAGGAAACGTACGGAGCAATCCGCTGTCGCCGTCTGGCCGTTGCTCAGTTGGAAAAATGGATGGTACTTCCCGATCGCGATGTGGATGACGAAACATTGATGCTGATCAAAGCTGATCTTCTTCGCAGAAGCTACGACTTCGTCACCGTCATCAACGAATTCGAGACCATAACCATGAAAAATGAATTTCATCAAAAAATCATCGATTTCCAATTGGATCGCGCCAAAGCGGAAGACGCAAATCGCTATACCGTAAAGGATATCCAATAAGTTTTTCACCCGAAGGAAATTAAAAATCCCGGATTCACAAATGAATCCGGGATTTTTTACATAATCAACGAAATTACCATACACAGTCCGTACAGCGCCGGCTGATGGATCAGATACACCAATAACGAATGGCGACCCATCCACTGCAGTGATCTGCTCAGGATCCCCTGTTCTCCTGCGGCAACCGCTTCGCTTTGACTTGCGGCCGGACGGCCGGTTGCCTGGGCTTCGGTCTTTTTTCGCAGGAAATATCCGGCGCAGAACAGGAAGAACCAGGGAAGGATCGAGAAATAGTCCGTGGAGAAAAAGTTCCGCGGCATGAATCCGATCCAGGCGCCGATGAGTCCCATTTGATACAAAGATTCGGGAAGTTCCATCAGAGCGATGCCGCCGATTTTTCCTCCCAGGCTCAACCCCAGCCAACCTTGATTCACACTTCGAAAAACGAAGAATAATAAAAAGCTTAACCCCAGACCAATTCTCCAATCGACTCTTCTCAGCACAGGATCCAGAAGGATCATGAAAAGCGCTGCAGAACCCAACAGTGTCAGTACGCCGCAGAGGATCATGGATGACGGCATGGCAACGATGGTCACCAGCGACACCAAAAGACCTGCACAAAAGGTCATAAGTCCGCGCTTCAGGTGATGACGTCCCATGGACCAACAATAACCCGATAGCAGAATGAATGTCCAACAAATGGACTGCTGCCAGAGCCAGGCGCCTGTCCCCTTATACCAGTCCCAATCGAAGCCCAGAAGATACACCAGGTCCCAACAGCCGTGATAGATGATCATGCTGACCAGAGTAATTCCGCGAAGAATGTCCAATCGGGGATCACGTCTCGTATTCAGTTTTATAGCCGTTCTTTTTTCCATGGTTTTATTATACCACAAGTCCATTCCTTTTTTACCACTTCCAAAGCAACTCTTCAAAAACAGAGAAACCCGCCCGTATCTTAATAAGCGAGTGAGATACGGACGGGCTCTCTTCATGCGAGTTTTCCAATTATGAAACGCTTTAAGCTCCCAGATATGCTTCCTTAACGCGAGGATCCTTCAACAGATCCTGTGCATTGCCCTGCATGGAAATCTTACCGGTTTCCAGTACATAAGCGCGGTCTGCAGTCTGTAATGCCAGGAACGCATTCTGCTCGATCAGCAGAATACTGGTACCGGCTTCATTGATCTTCTTGATAACGCGGAAAATATCTTCCACGACGATGGGCGCCAGACCCATGGAGGGTTCGTCCAGCATCAGCAGGCTGCCGTCGGTCATCAATGCACGACCCAGAGCCAGCATCTGCTGTTCCCCACCGGACAGGGTACCTGCCGGCTGTTTTTCTCTTTCCTTCAGACGGGGGAAAATATCGAAAACGTGTTCCAGTGTCAGACGGATCTTTTCCTTATCCTTCACCAGATTCGCACCCATCAAAAGGTTTTCTCTAACGGTCATTCCCGGGAATACACGACGACCTTCCGGTACGTGGGCGATTCCCAGTTCAACGATCTTGTGAGCCTTCATCTTGGTCAGTTCATTTCCCTGGAACTGGATGGAGCCGCTCTTAGCATGTTCAAGACCGGAAATTGTTCTTAAAATTGTGGACTTTCCTGCACCATTGGAGCCAATCAGTGCTACGGTTTCCCCTTCGTTCAGTTCGAAGGATACACCCTGCACTGCATGGATCGCACCATAGGATACATGAAGGTCACGTACCTCAAGCATCGACATTCTTATATCCTCCTCCCAGATAAGCTTCAATTACGCGGGGATTTGCCTGCACTTCTGCAGGAGTTCCTTCAGCGATGGTCTTACCGAAGTCCAGAACCTTGATTCTGTCCGCAATGGGCATTACGAAGTTCATGTGGTGTTCGATCATGATGATGGACAGATCGAAGTCCTTACGGATCTGAGCAACCAGCTGCGCCATTTCTTCCAGCTCGGTGGTGATCATACCGGCAACCGGTTCGTCCAACAGCAGGATCTTGGGGTCGGTCATCAGTGCTCTTGCGATTTCCAGACGGCGCTGGTCACCGTAGGGCAGGTTCTTTGCCAGGAAGTTGGCTTTGTCAGCCAAGCCCAGACGTTCCAACAGGCTCATAACCTTTTCGTCCAGTTCACGTTCGCTCTGGACCATACCCTTGGTACGCAGGAGACACTTACCTAAATTCTGCTTGTTGTGCATGGTCGCTGCCATCTTTACGTTGTCAGCTACGGAAGCACCGGAGAACAGTCGGATATTCTGGAAAGTACGGGTGATGCCGTTCTGAGCGAACTCATAGGGCTTCAGGCCGATCATATCCTTTCCATCGATCTTGATGGAACCGGTGGTGGGCTTGTAGATCCCGGTCAGCATGTTGAAGACTGTGGTCTTACCAGCACCGTTAGGACCGATAACTGCAATCAGTTCACCGTGTTCCACATTCAGATTGAAATCGTCTACAGCACAGAGGCCGCCGAACATGATGGAGAGGTTTTTTACTTCTAATAAACTCATATTGTCACCCTCCCCTATGCATCTTTCTTAGATTTCTTCTTCAGAGAGATCTTCTGCTTCGGTTCTTCGATCCCATACAGAGAATTTCTGGTGATCTTCAGGAACGGCAGTTCATAATTACCGCAGAGACCTTCCGAACGATATAACATTACGATAACCAGAACCACTGCGTATACAGCCAGACGCCAGTCTGCCAGGAAACGCAGAACTTCGGGGATCACAGTCAGCAGAACCGCACCCACGATGGAACCGGTCAGGGAACCTGCACCGCCTGCATACAGATATACCAGGAAGTCGTTGGACTTGGCAATACTGAAGGAGTCAGGCTGGATGAAGGACAGTACGTGAGCATACAGACCGCCTGCCACACCAGCGATGAACGCTGCGATACAGAAGGACATGATCTTGTACTTTGTGGTATTGATCCCCATGGCATCCGCTGCAATTTCGTTGTCACGAATGGCAACAAAGGCGCGGCCAAAGGGAGAATAAATCAAGTTTCTCAGCAGATACAGGGTCAGAGCTACGAAGAATAAGATCCAACCGATGTTTGCGTAGTTGGGGATACCGATCATACCGCGGGCACCGCCGATGGGCTGGATCAGACGCAGCAGAGCTCTTACAATTTCCCCGAAGGCTAAGGTTACGATGGCCAGATAGTCACCCTTCAGTTTCAGAGACGGGATACCGATCAGCGCACCAACCAGAGCCGCACAGCATCCGCCAACAAACAGACCCAGTAAGAAGACCGGGGTCTGCAGCAGTAAGGGAACGCCGCTCTTTCCGCCGAAGATCAGGGTGGTCACCACAGCCGCACCGTATGCGCCCAGGGACATGAAGCCCGCATGACCGATACAGTACTGCCCGGTGAAGCCGTTAACCAGGTTCAGAGATGCAGTCATCATAACATTGATCCCTGCAAACATCAGAACCTGAATGTAATAACCATTTAAGATTTTAAATTCTTTCAGGACCATGATGGCTACGTACATAACGACAACCATCAAAGCCGGATATAAGGATTTCACTTTCTTCATGTCAGCCGCCTCCTTATACCTTTTCGATCGTGGTCTTACCCATGATACCAGCCGGCTTAACCAGCAGGATGATGATCAGGATAATGAAACCAACTGCATAACCGAAGGTGGAGTTGATGGCAGTCGCCAGGATCTGCGCGATACCTAAGATGAAACCACCCAGCATCGCACCGCGGATATCACCGATACCACCCAGTACAGCAGCTACGAAGGACATGTTTCCTAACCAGGAACCCATGTATACATCTACCTGCGGATAAGCACTTGCATAGCAAATACCGGAAACCGCAGCTAAAGCACCACCTACGAAGAAGGTGATGGAAATGACTTGGTTAACATTGACGCCCATCAGTAACGCAGCGTCTCTATCCATACTTACAGCTCTCATCTGGCTTCCGATCTTAGTACGGTTAACAACCAGATACAGAGCGGTCATTGTCAGTACCGCAAAGATGATCATAATGATCTGAACATTGGTGATGGATGCTCCAGCAACCTTGAAATGATTGGTGATGAACAGTGTCGGGAAGGAACGGGGGTTCGGTCCGATGAACGGCAGAGCACGCGGGAAGTTTTCCAGGAACATGGATACACCTACTGCGGTGATCAGCGCGATCATTCTTGGCTTATTACGCAGGGGGCGATACGCGATTGCTTCTACAGCAACAGCGATGCTGCCTGTCAGCATCATTGCGATCATGATAATCGCTACAACGGCGATTACCGGATAAGTTCCGTCCACCATCATGCCGGTGAACAGCTTCGAGATGAAATAAGTACCGAAAGCACCGATCATCAGGAAGTCACCGTGCGCTACGTTCAGCATACGCACGATACCGTAAACCATTGTATAGCCTAAAGCCAACAACGCGTAAACACTGCCCAACTGGAGACCATATACGAGATATTGTAAAATCGAAGCCACAGAAACGCCTCCAATCTGTGTGTATAAAAAGAAAAATAATTGCTTTGAACAAAAGGTAAGCCGGCTGAGTAAGACTCAGCCGGCTTACCGTCACGTCAGAATATCAAGATTCAAATATTGAATTTAGTCACGTTCTGATTTCAATTAGGGATTTACGGAAGATACGAAGTGGGATACGCCAGCAGCATCGTATTCCATGATAACGCCGCCCTTAACCGGGTTTCTGTCAGCGCCCATTGCCATTACGCCAGAGGGCTGTTCCAGACCTTCCATACCAGCGATCGCATCTCTAACTGCTTCTCTGGAGATTTCTTCTGCGTTCTGCAGAGCCCAGATAACGATGTTAGTAGCTTCATAGGTCAGTTCTGCGTTGGAGTTCGGAACTTCATCCGGATACAGAGCCTTGTAAGCTTCTACGAATTCAACAGCCTTAGGAGCGGTGGATTCAGCGGAGAATGCAGATACATAAGCAACGCCTTCAACTGCGGGGCCAGCAACCTGTGCTACTTCCGGAGTATCAGCGGAGTCGCCGCAAACGATCGGGCAAGCGAAACCAGCGGTTCTAGCCTGCTGGATCTGCAGACCTAATTCTACGTTCAGGTTCGGCAGTAACAGAACTTCGGGGTTCTGAGCAGCCAGCTTGGTCAGCTGTACGTTGTAGTCCTTAACGTCGGAACCGGAGTATTCTTCGATAGCCAGAACGGAACCGCCCAGACCTTCGAAGCTTGCTACGAAAGCATCCTTCAGACCAACGGAGTAAGCGTCAGCATTGTTGAACATGATGCAAGCGGTCTTGTAACCAGCTTCCCAGCAATAAGTAGCAGCTACTTCACCCTGGAACGGGTCAATGAAGCAAGCACGGAAGATGTAGTCACCAGTTTCGGTAACTGCGGTGTTAGTAGCGAAGGTAGCTACGTTCGGGCAACCTGCGTTCTGAGCAACAGGACCTGCAGCCAGAGCACACTTGGAAGCGTCGGGACCTACGATAGCGATAACGCCTTCTTCTTCGATCAGCTTCTGATAAACGTTTACGGTCTTTTCTTCGGTACCTTCAGTATCAGCGTAGATGAATTCGATGGGGTATTCAACGCCCTTGATTTCGATCACGCCACCCAGTGCTTCCTTCATAACGTCTGCACCGTGAGTGGAATACTTACCAGCCATTGCAGCTGCACCGGACATGGGGAATGCGAAACCGATCTTGATGGTTTCAACAGTTTCTTCGTCGCCACCGCCGCCGCCACAAGCAGCCAGACCAAATACCATAACGAATGCTAATAAGATTGCAAGAACTTTCTTCATAATGGTAAACCTCCTCCATTTTTATCGTCTCTCCCAAAGATGTACGTTCCAAGAGGACGACTTTCTCGCTTGAACACATTGTAACACTCCTGTAATATAATTGTCAATCTATTTTGAACATTCAATATACACTAGTATACAAGTTTTTCGTTTTTTTCAGGTCTCGTTGTGTTTGATTCTTTCCTGTGCTATACTACCCATAGATTACAAGTAAAATTTCTCCCAAGGAGGATCGTATGAACAACATCTCCATGGTCTCTCTGGATTCCTTCCAGCTGATCATCGCCATATATCTTTTTTACGTTGCTGCCAAAGGTTCCGGTACACTGTACCGCTTCGGCGACCTTCCGGAAGAGGATCAAATCAAAGTAAAACCGAAGCTGCGCCTGATCTACTTCCTCTGCGGCCTCATCGCCCTGCTGGAAACCGGCGTCTGCATGATTCAGAACAGTATGTTCACCTTAGTTCAGACCGAATCCGGCTCCGCCGAGTACATCCAGAATTTCCAGTTGGAATTCTTCCCCGCTCTGACCTATTCCACCCTGAATATCCTCAGTACCGCGCTGTCCGGTCTGATCATTCTCATCCTGGCAATCACCTTCCTCTGGCTGAGATCCAAGGCCATCAAGGAATAATACTCCAGGAAACCATACAAAAAGCAAGCAACCCCGCATCTCATCCACTGAGACGCGGGGTTTTCTTTTGTTAGAACTTTCCGCTGCGGCCGGAGAATCCGCTGCTGCGGATGGTGGTTCCACCGCCGCCGGGTTTTCCTCCGTTGTTCGTATTGATCTTTCTGCGGGTTCTGGTCACGTGGGTGAAGCGGTCCTGACGGACGCGGAAGTCCACCTGCCCTCCCACAATGTATTCAAAGGCAGCCACCTGACGGCGGGCCGTCTTCATCTTACCCTTCAGAACATTGCAGATCACCAGCGACAGCATTGCCGCCGGAACGACGGTCATGACGCTCAAAACCGCAGG
>JAFOGM010000215.1 GCA_017386805.1 Bacillota bacterium | reverse complement strand
ATACCCTTTGTACCGTATATCGACCAGGTCCTGGCCATCGTACTGACTCTGTTCGTTCTGGCAGAACCTGCCCGTATGGTGATTTCCGGGATCCGCGATTTGATGATGTGGGCGCCGGAACTGGAAGTGGTGGATAAGGTGAAGGAAATCGCGGAACCTATCCTGCAGAAAGATGACTTCCATAAACAATTTAAGGATATTACCTTTGAAGTGTCTCGCATGGGACGAAAACTCTGGGTGGCCATTTATCTGGAGCCCAACAGCAATATCATTTCCATCGAACACTGGTCTCAGATCCAACAGGAGATCGAGGATGCGCTGGATGAGGAATTTACAGATTCCTATGTGGAACTGCTTCCACAAATCGATTAATATTAAAAGTTTGAATAGGAGGAACGTAACATGATTCATGTAGGATTCGACATCGGAGGAACAAACATCAAGGCAGGTCTTGTCAATGATCAGGGCCGGATCCAGGTTAAGAGAAACGTACCCTTCCCAAGAGAATCGGTACAGGCTTGTGTAGATACACTGGACAGCCTGATTAAGGATATGCTTAACGAGCTGAATCTGACGGTAGATGACATTGCCGACATTGGTATTGCCGTTCCCGGATCCATCGACCCCAGCTGGAGTGTGGTTGTGAATGCCTATAATTTAGGTTTCCACGATGTTCCGCTGAAGGCCATGGTCAGTGAATTATATCCTGGAATTCCCGTAGCTCTCGCAAACGACGCCAATGCGGCAGCTTTAGCAGAACTGTACGGCGGTGCTTTCGATGGAAAGAAAACTGCAGTATTACTGACGTTAGGAACCGGTGTTGGCGGCGGGATGATCCTCAACGGTAAGATGTTCAACGGCGGCCGCGGCAACGGCGTGGAAATCGGCCATATGACTTTGGTTCACAACGGACCGCAGTGCACCTGTGGAAACAAAGGCTGTTTCGAAACCGTATGTGCAGCTACTACTTTAGTGAAGGCCGGGAAAAAGGCCTTCGAAGAAGATCCCAACGGTGCTATTGCCAAGAGAGCTTCCGGTAAGATCGAACGCGTCAATGCAAAGACCGTTATCGATTGTGCAAAAGAGGGCGATCCTGTGGCTGTGAAGATCTTTGACGAATATCTGGATCACCTGTCTCAGGGAATTGCGTCTTTAGCAGATATCTTCGACCCGGAAGTGGTTGCCCTGGGCGGCGGTGTCAGTTTAGCTGGAGATTTCCTCTACGAACCTCTGCGCAAGTTGGTAAAGGAAAAGAACTTCTTCAAGGTGGAATATGAGATCGTTCCGGCAGTGATGGGGAACGATGCAGGGACCATCGGCGCAGCGATGCTGGTGAGCAATGCAAAATAAAAGATAGGAAAGTGACCTGTACGCAGGTCACTTTTTTAATTGTTGTAATGTGAAGAAATCTTCATATAAAAGGAATGAAATATTTTCTAAAAATTGTTGACAATAGGGGTGGTGGGTGGTACATTAGATTTGTGATTAGCACTCGTAAAAAGTGAGTGCTAACAAACAAAAGGAGTGAAAGGAGAGAGCAAATCGTGGATTTAACAGAAAGAAAACTGAAGATCCTTCATGCGATCGTTGCCGATTTCATTCATTCCGCGGAACCTGTGGGTTCCCGAACGCTGTCGAAGAAGTATGACCTGGGGATCAGCCCGGCTACCATTCGAAATGAGATGTCCGATCTGGAGGAAATGGGTTATTTAACACATCCTCACACTTCAGCAGGAAGAGTTCCTTCCGATAAGGCATATCGTCTGTACGTCAACGACTTGATGGGGCGCTACGAACTGCCGGATGAAGAAAAGCGGATCATCAGCGAGAACATCCAAAGCAACATGATGGAGTTGGAAAACACCATCGAACATGCGGCGGAACTGCTGTCAAAGCTGACCAATCTGACTTCCTTCGCCATCACCCCGCGACAGGATACTAACAAGCTGAAGTACATCAATTTACTTCCTGTGGATGATACGACCATCGTTCTGATGATCGTGGCGGAAGATGGAAAGGTGATCAACAAAGCACTGCGGATCAACGTTCCTTACACCATGGAAAATCTGGATCTTCTGGCGAAAGCCATGACCCAGACTTACCGCGGTCGAACCATCAGCGACGTGCTGACACTGGACATCATCAAATATTTTGAAAACGACATCGAGGCCATGAGCCGCTTAGCGGAATCCATCATGCCCAACTTCATGAAGACTCTGGAAAACATGCTCAATGTGGATCTGTATATGGAAGGGTTGACCAACATCTTCTCCATTCCGGAATATAACGATATCGACAGAGCCAGAACCTTCCTGGAAATGGTGAATCGAAAGAAGGACTTCACCGATGTTCTAGTCAACCGTGACAACGGTGTGATCATTACCATCGGAAACGAAAACTCCGACGAGATCATGAGGGATTGCAGCTTGATCACCGCAGACTACCGGATCAACGGTAAGCTGGTGGGT
>JAFOGM010000214.1 GCA_017386805.1 Bacillota bacterium | reverse complement strand
ATAAGACCATCTCCAACATCGGCGGTCTGACCTCCCCTCTGGCCCTGCTCTGCATCGGCGCAGACTTCGACGGAAAGAAGGCCATCAACCGCATCAAGCCCACCATCTGGGCTTCCCTGTTCAAGCTGGTCATCTTCCCGGCGATCTTCCTTCCCGTGGCAATCGCCTTCGGCTTCACCCACGACAAGCTGATTGCCATCCTGATCATGACCGGTACAGCTACCACCGTATCCTGTTACGTCATGGCCAAGAACATGCGGGGCGACGCCGTTCTGACCTCCAGCATCGTGGTGGTCTCCACCCTGTTCTCCGCCATTACCATGACCTTCTGGCTGTGGCTGTTGCGAGTGATGGGTTTGATTTAAACATACTGAAACCAAAAAGGCTGATTCACGGGTTTGTGAATCAGCCTTTTTAATTTCACTTTTTCTTTAGTCCAGAACCAGAGACGGAGCGGTGTATACTCTTCCCAGCATTTCACTGTTCAGCATGTACAGACTCTTGGCATCATCACCGAAGAGATCCATCTTCTTGATCATGTCTTCTGCGTTCTTTTCTTCTTCGCCCTGTTCCTTCACGAACCAATCCAGGAACTGCATGGTACGGAAGTCCTTCACGTTATATGCAGCTTCATAGATGTCGTTGATCAGGCTGGTCACGTACTGTTCATGTTCCAGAGCGAACACCAGAGGATCCTTCTTATCCTTCAGTTCCTTATCCGGCATGTCAATGGCTCCTAACTTTACCTTTCCGCCATTGTTCTGCAGATACTTCAGGAACAGCATCGCGTGGTCGCGTTCTTCCTGCGCCTGGATCTCATACCAGTTCTGGAAGCCATCCAGCCCCAGTTCTTCATAGAATACCGCAAAGTCTAAATACAGGTATGCGGAATAAAACTCTTTATTGATCTGTTCGTTTAATAATTCAGCAACTCTCTTATCTAACATAATGGTATCTCCTTTCAATCCAACGAATTTGAATCTTCTAAAATGTCCTTTGTCCTTACAAGTGCTTCTGCACTCTTCTTGTTATATTGATACCCGTCTCCTCGGTTTCTAATCACTTTTTCTCACACTTTTCTCCTGGCAGCATACTATAAACCATAAGAATTCTGCCGGAAGTACCGGCGCCTTTGAGGTGAATTTTCATGTCTTACGATACCCGCGAACTTCTGGCGCGCCTGATCCAATGCGAAGCCGGAGGCGAAGGCTACGACGGGATGGCGGCGGTTGCCACGGTGATCATGAATCGGGCAACCGTTCCCAACGGCGAGTTTTCCCGGGTCAGCCGCGGCGGCGACGTCCGGGCCATCATTCTCCAGCCCGGGCAGTTCGTCTGCGCCATGACCACCGTCGGTGGAGAATACAATGCCCAGAACATTTACAACATGACACCCTCCGAAATCCACTATGAGATCGCCGACTGGGCCCTCAGCGGCGGCCGTTTTTCCGCCGTGGGAGATTCTCTGTTTTTCTACAATCCCTACAGCAGCTCCTGCGCCT
Source organism: Bacillota bacterium (assembly GCA_017386805.1). Classification (GTDB taxonomy): domain Bacteria; phylum Bacillota; class Clostridia; order Peptostreptococcales; family Anaerovoracaceae; genus RGIG446. The sequence goes on along the minus strand of JAFOGM010000214.1, from coordinate 1,461 downwards.
CCTATTTCCCAACCAATGTGGGTCTGATCTATACCCGGGTGGGTGACCACTGTTTTTACGAGCCCACAGCCCGCTATGCAGCCACATAATTTAGAAAGGAAGTCCATACCTATGAACCCTATTATCAGCCAGCTGCCCGACATCGTCCAGCCCGACGGGCCCATCAATCCCCAAACGCCTCAGATTTTTCCCAATGAGCCCATGTTCAATGTTCCTCCCAATCCTCTGCTTCCTCCCGGCTATCAGGAAATCCTCAGTTATTCCAACCTGCAGTACCTGAACGGTTTTCTGCGGACCCAGATCGGCAACTTCTGTCAGATCACCGTTATGATCGGAACCAATAACACTACAGAGCGGTCCGGGATCCTCATCGCCGTAGGAATCAATTATCTGCTTCTCATGTCAGAAGACTCCAGCGAAATCGAAACCGTGGACTTTTACAACATCAAGTTCGTACGGTTCCGGGCTCGCTGAGCTTTCTTTTGAATCCTCCTTAAAAAAGAAAACCGCCGCACTGCAGCGATTGCAGTACGGCGATTTTCTTTTCTCATTAAAAATTGAAACGTTCCCGTTGTTTGATCTTCTCTTCCAGTTCTTTTTTCCGCTTTTCAACAGCGGCATCGTGCATCGCTCTGAGGGTCTTGACATCAAAGTCGTACATCTCCACCCATTCTTTTTTCTTGATCTGTTCGTCTTTTAAACGTTCCTCCAAAAGCTGAATGGCTTCTCTCTTTAAGTCTACTGCTTCCTCCACGATTTCATCGGGGACAGAAAGTATCTCTCCCTGTAACTTCGCACAGCGTGAAATCAGCGTCACCACCTCTTCAGAAGCCTGCAATTCCATCAGCGCTGCTTTGGTTCCTCCGGACAGAACGCTCTTTTTACACTGGGATGTCAGAATCACCTTGTGGATCAACAACTCCAACAAGCCCAGGGCCTGTGTCAACACAAAGATCTCAATTTCATTTTTGTCCTGAATGCGGATCTGTAACATGTCCACCAGTTCATCGTCGACTTCCACTTTAAATACGGTTTCTTTCATTTTATCCTCCTTTAACGCTTCCTTCTTTGACAGGTTCCGTAGTTATTTTATATTAATACGATGCAAATCTTTGTCGAACTTTGCACCCTTACAAAAATTTTTCAAAAAAATTTTAGAAAAACAAAAAAGAAGTGCAAAGAAACACTTCTCTTTTTATCTAATAGGTAACAAATCGTTCTGAACAGGAAACAAGTTCTTTTCCTCAGAACCCAAATCACAAAGGAGGTTTACCATGAGTAAAAACACATTCCGAAAAATCGCCGCCGTCACTCTCGTTGTCTGTATGGTATTCGCTGTCTGTGGAGTCGCATTTGCACAGAGTAGGATGATTACGACGGCATTCTCTTCTTTTGTTCGCGATTCTCGTACAAAAGGAACCGCTTCTCTGGCAGCTAACTCTTCCAATACAACCAATCCTT
>JAFOGM010000213.1 GCA_017386805.1 Bacillota bacterium | reverse complement strand
TAGAAAACGGTATCGACGTGATCCGTATCTTCGACGCACTGAACGATACCAGAAACATGAAGACTGCAGTGGAAGCCTGCATCGAAGCCGGCGGTCACGCCCAGGGCGCCATCTGCTTCACTTCCAGCCCGGTTCACAGCTTAGAAGCCTTTGCGAAACTGGGGAAGGAAATTGAAGCCATGGGCTGTCATTCTCTCTGCGTCAAGGACATGGCAGGGATCATGAGCCCCAAGGAAGCCTATGATCTGGTGAAGACTCTGAAGGAAAGCGTATCCATTCCCGTGGTGGTACATACCCACGCAACCACCGGTCTGGGTTCCATGACTTGCTTAAAGGCAATCGAAGCCGGTGCCGATGGCATCGACACTGCCATTTCCTGCTTCTCCGGCGGAACCAGCCAGCCTCCCACAGAGTCTCTGGTCTATGCCATTGAACAGTTCGGTTATGAAACCGGTGTGGATTTTGCAAAATTGAAAGAAATCAACGACTTCTTCGTTCCCATTAAGAATAAGTACATGGAATCCAAGGTGCTGGATCCCTATGTCATGGGGACCAAGGCCGATGCTTTGGTCTATCAGATCCCCGGCGGTATGTTATCCAACCTGGTGGCACAGCTGAAAGCACAGAACGCCATCGATCGTCTGGATGAAGTACTGGAAGAAACACCAAGAGTCCGTAAGGACCTGGGATATCCTCCCCTTGTAACTCCTATGAGCCAGATGGTTGGTGTTCAGGCCACCGTCAATGTTCTTTTGGGAGAACGCTACAAGAATGTCGGGAAAGAAGTAAAGTCTTATGTCCGCGGCGAATACGGGATCACCCCCGGCCCCATCGATCCGGCGCTGTCTGAAAAGGTTCTGGCCGGTCAGTCTCCCATCGTGGGCCGTTATGCAGATTCCATCGCACCGGAATTTGAGGAAGCCAAGGCATATTTAGGAGACCTGGCGGAAAGTGAAGAAGACGTTCTGTCCTACATCGCCTTCCCGGCTCAGGCGGAAGCCTTCTTTAAGTATCGCGTAAAGAAACGCGAAGAAGAAGAGTTCGCCAGTGCACTGGTGGCTACTTACTCCATCCAGGAGGTGAAGTAAATGGGCATCACAGAAGTAAATGTAATGGAAGCTCTGCTGATCGCTCTGTCCGGGATCTTAGTGGTATTTATGATGCTGGGGATTCTCAGTATCGTAATCACTGTAATTTCTAAAGTGGTTTCTGCTGAAAAGCCGGTTGAGGAAAAAGCTGCTGATGTGGAAAGCACTGGAGAAATCTGTAAAGCAGCTGCTCCGGACGTACCCTACGGCGGAAGCGTAAAGCTGTTAAATGTGGATGAAAAGACAGCGGCCTGTGTGATGGCCATTGTCAGCCACGAGACCCAAATCCCCCTAGATCAGCTGGTATTTAAGAGCATCAAGGCATTGAACGAATAAAAGGAGACTGAAATCATGAAATACATCGTTACATTAAACGGAAAGAAATATGAGGTGGAGGTCGAAAAAGGCCAGGCCACCGCAATGTATATGGGTCCTGCGGAAACTGCCGCAGCGCCCACACCTGCAGCACCAACAGTCAGCGAAGCGGTTGCTCCTGCACCGACACCGGCTCCGGCGGCAACTCCTGCAGCTGCTGGTGACGGCGAGCCTGTCACTTCTCCGATGCCCGGAAATATCATGGACGTTCGCGTTCAGGTCGGTCAGAAGGTGAAGAGCGGAGAGATCCTGTTCATTTTGGAAGCCATGAAAATGGAAAATGAAATCATGGCCCCGAAAGACGGTGTTGTAACTGCAGTTGCTGTGGCCAAGGGAGCCACTGTGGACACCGGAAGCGTCCTCTGTACGCTGAAATAGGAGGTGGCCTATGGAATTCTCTTTGACCACAGTTCTGGGAAAGATCTTTGCGGAATCCGGTTTCGCTGGTTTGATCCAAAGCCCCGGAAATTTACTCATGATCATAATTGCCTGTGTACTCTTGTACATGGGGATCGGTAAAAAATATGAACCGCTGCTTTTGGTTCCCATCGCATTCGGGATGTTATTGGCGAACCTTCCGTTCACCGGACTTCTGGAAGAAGGCGGCTTATTGTACTTCTTCTATCTGGGAGTGGAATACGGGGTATACCCCTCGCTGATTTTCCTGGGTATCGGAGCGATGACCGACTTTGGCCCGTTGATTGCTCGTCCGTCATCCCTGCTTTTAGGGGCAGCTGCGCAGTTCGGTATCTTTACCGCCTTTCTTCTGGCACTGGCGCTGGGCTTTCCTCCGGCAGTTGCTGCAGCCATCGGCATCATCGGCGGTGCTGACGGTCCCACGGCAATTCTGGGAGCTGCAAAGCTGGCGAAGGATTACCTCCCGGCAATCGCTATCGCAGCCTATTCCTACATGGCGCTGATTCCCATGATTCAGCCGCCCATCATGCGTCTTTTGACCACGGAGAAGGAACGTTCCGTAAAGATGGAACAGCTGCGACCTGTTTCCAAGAAAGAAAAAATCATTTTCCCCATCGCTGTTACGATCTTCGTAATCCTGCTGATTCCGGAAACTGCTCCGCTGATCGGCATGCTGATGCTGGGGAACTTATTCAAAGAATCTGGAGTTACCGATCGTCTGTCCGATACAGCGCAGAATGCGCTTTGCAATATCGTGACCATTCCTTTGGGACTGTCCGTTGGCTGTAAGGCCACTGCGGAAAAATTCCTGACCAAGGAAACCTTGATGATCATCGCTCTGGGCCTCCTGGCCTTCTGTTTATCCACCATCGGTGGTCTTCTGTTAGGAAAGCTGATGTATAAGCTGTCCGGTGGTAAGATCAATCCTCTGATCGGTTCTGCAGGAGTATCCGCTGTTCCCATGGCCGCCCGTGTTTCTCAGGTGGAAGGACAGAAAGCAAATCCGTCCAACTTCCTGCTGATGCATGCAATGGGGCCCAATGTGGCCGGCGTGATCGGATCGGCTGTTGCTGCAGGATTCTTGATCAAGGTATTCGGTATATAGATGTAATAAACTCCTCGATGATACAAAAACAAACGAAACCAAAAAACCGTCTCTTTCTCGCCCAATAACCGGAGACGGTTTTTTGGTTTTTGAAAAAGATAGGAAAAGATAGTATTTAAAAATTCATAATTCATAATTGACGTTAACAAGAGAGAATGTTACAATATTATTACGAAAGTTTCTGGAAACGTTACCGGAAACGTTTTCGAGCCATTTCTACATGGATTTTAAGGAATCGAGGTGAGGACCGTGACCATCAAAGATATTGCAGAACGCTGCGGTGTATCAGTCAGTACGGTGTCGCGTGTTCTGAATCACCATCCTGATGTCAGTCAGGCGGTCCGGGACCGTGTATTACAGGTGGTCGAAGAAGTACATTACGTACCCAACAACAGCGCCAGAGATCTGGTGAAAGCGCAGTCCGATGATATCGGTATCGTCGTCCGAGGAGCCGGAAACCCCTTCTTTATGGAAGTGATCCCTGTGATGGAACAGGCCATCCTTCAAAAGGGATATACGCCCTGGATCCATCAGATCAATACGGAAGACGATGAGTTGAGAGCCGGTGCCGAACTGGTTCGCTCCAATAAGCTGAAAGGCTTGATTCTGTTAGGCGGGCGCTTTGACTACGATGATACACAGATCGCTGTACTTGATGTTCCCTTTGTATGCTGCACTTACGGAAACAGCTTCGGAAAACTGAAGGAGACACAGTATTCCTGTGTTACCATCGACGATATGAAAGAAGCGAAAAAAGCCGTGGAAGTTTTGATCGGAAAGGGCCATACTAAGATCGCGATTCTTTTGGATTCCACCTGTGACAGCTCCATCAGCGAACTTCGTTACCGTGGATATTGCGAAGCTTTGAAAGAAGCGGGGATCGAACTGGATGAAGGCCTCGTTCAGGAAACAGGGAACTTCTCCATGGAAGATGCTTATGCAGCCATGAGAAAACTCTTACTGCGAAGAAATGATTTTACTGCGGTGTTTGCCATTGCCGATTCCATGGCTCTGGCGGCCATGAGAGCCCTTCACGACGGAGGAAAACAGGTTCCTATGGACGTATCGATGATTGCCATCGATGGGATCCCCATGTCGGGCTATGTAGTTCCGGCGCTGACGACGCTGATTCAGCCCAGAAAGGAAATGGGAGAAGAACCGGTCCGCATCCTGGTGGACATGATCGAAGGTAAGGCAAATCATTGCCACGTGATCCTTCCCGCTGCGGTGAGGGAAGGCGAGAGCGTTCGCACGCTCAAATAATTTGGTTTTTACATCGTGCAAGAGATGTGAAAATAAAAGACACTAAATTTCTTAAGAAATTTAAAGGAGGAAATGAAAATGAAGAAAATGCTTGCAATCCTGCTGGCTCTGGTCATGGTATTTGGCCTGGTTGGCTGCGGCGGCGGTTCCGCTGAAGAAACAGAAACTGGTTCTGTATACTTCCTGAACTTCAAGCCCGAACAGGATCAGCAGTGGAAGGACCTGGCAGCTGCTTACACCGAAGCTACTGGTGTGGAAGTTACCGTTGTTACCGCTGCATCCGGTGAATACGAAACCACTCTGATGGCTGAAATGGGTAAGGACGAAGCTCCGACTCTGTTCCAGGTAAATGGCCCCAACGGTCTGAAGAACTGGGTTGACTACTGTGCAGACCTGTCTGATTCCGACATCTACAGCCACCTGACCTCTGATGAATTCGCTCTGTTCAACGAAGCTGGCGAAGTTTCCGCAGTTTCCTACGTAATCGAAACCTACGGTATCATCACCAACAAGACTTTGCTGGCTGAAGCTGGTTACGCTGTTGAAGACATTCAGTCTCTGGCTGACCTGAAGGCAGTTGCTGAAGACATCACCGCAAGAAGCGCTGAACTGGGCTTCTCCGCATTCTCTTCCACTGGTATGGACAGCTCCTCTGACTGGAGATTCAAGACCCATCTGGCTAACCTGCCGATCTGGGCTGAATACCAGACCGATGGTATCGGTACCACCACTGAAATCAAGGGTACCTACCTGGATAACTACAGAGCTATCTTCGATACCTACATCAACAACAGCACCTGTGACCCCGCTGAACTGTCCGCTAAGACCGGCGACGACTCCAGAAACGAATTCCTGGCTGGCGAAGCTGTATTCTTCCAGAACGGTTCTTGGGAATATGGTAACTTAGTTGGCGAAGGCAAGTTCGCTGAAGAAGATCTGACCATGATCCCCATCTACATCGGCTACGGCGATGAAGCTACTCAGGGTCTGTGCACCGGTACCGAAAACTACTGGTGTGTAAACAAGGAAGCTTCCGAAGCTGACATCGAAGCTACCTTAGCATTCATCAACTGGTGTGTAACTGACCAGGCAGAAGCTATGGCTACTACTCTGGGCTTCGTAATTCCTTACGACACCGCTGTTGAATCCTCCAACCTGTTCGTAAAGGTTGACAACGAACTGCTGGCTGCAGGTAAGAAGCCGGTATCCTGGAACTTCCCGACCATGCCTTCCGAAGAATGGAAGAATGGCGTAGGTACCGCTCTGACCATGTATGCTGCTGATCAGACCGACGCTAACTGGGATGCTGTAGTTAAGGCATTCGTAGAAGGCTGGGCTTCTGAATACGCTCTGCTGGCTGAATAATATTGACAACATACGTCTTGAAATGAGGGGCTCCAACAGGCCCCTCATTTCTGCATCAACAGAATGAAAGCGCCGTCATGAAAGTGAGGGAGATGTTATGGAAAAAGCACTGAAAAAGTGGTTTCCCGTCTTCGTGCTGCCAACATTTGCAGCCTTTTGTATCGGATTTATATGGCCATTCCTTCAAGGCCTGTATTTATCCCTTTGCAGATTTACTACCGTAAAAAATGCAAAATTCGTCGGTCTGGAAAACTATGTGAAAGCGATGACCGACTCCACCTTTACGGATTCCTTCTGGTTTACCGTATCTTTCGCAGTGGTATCTACTGTTGTAATCAATGTTCTGGCGTTCTCTGTAGCGCTGGCCCTTACCCGGAATATTAAGGGCACCAATATATTCCGAACTGTCTTCTTTATGCCGAATCTGATCGGTGGTATCGTCCTGGGTTATATCTGGCAGATTCTGTTCAACTGTGTTCTGTCCAACCTGGGTCAGCCGCTGTTAAGCTTAAATACAACTGCCGGCTACTGGGGTCTGATCATCCTGATGGCTTGGCAGCAAGTCGGTTACATGATGATCATTTACGTGGCAGGTCTTCAGAACGTTCCGCCGGAACTGGTGGAAGCAGCTGAGATCGATGGCGCATCTTCCATGCAGACCCTGTTCAAGGTAAAGCTGCCCATGGTTATGCCCTCCATCACCATCTGTCTGTTCCTGACCATCACCAATTCCTTCAAACTGTTCGACCAGAACCTGGCTCTGACCGCCGGGGAACCTGCACACATGACCGAAATGCTGGCATTGAACATCTACACTACGTTCTATGCACGCTCCGGTCCTCAGTGGAAGGGTATCGGACAGGCGAAGGCCGTTGTTTTCTTCGTACTGGTTGTTTGCATCGCACTGAGTCAGCTGCGTGCAACACGTTCTAAGGAGGTGCAGCAGTAATGAGAGATAAGAAAGGATCCGGTCTGGGTTGGACCATTTTCTTCAGCATCGTTTGTGCGCTGTATATGTACCCCATCGTCATGGTGGTTCTGAACTCCTTCAAGCAGGAACGCTTCATCAGTACAGGAACATCCTTCGATTTACCCACGGCTGAAACCTTTGCTGGCTTCCAGAACTATATTGCAGCCATCAATTCCAATGGCTTCCTGGAAAGCTTGTTCTACAGCTTATTCATCACCATCAGCTCCGTTGCACTGATCCTGCTGTGCTGTTCCATGTGCGCATGGTACATCACCAGAGTCAACAACTGGATCTCCAAGATGGTATACCTGCTGTGCGCCTTCTCCATGGTAGTACCCTTCCAGATGGTAATGTTCACTCTGTCCCAGACTGCGGACAAGCTGGACCTGAACACTCCGTTCAACATCTGCATCATCTATCTGGGCTTTGGTGCCGGTCTGGCGGTCTTCATGTTCTCCGGATTCATGAAGTCCATCCCCATCGAAATCGAAGAAGCAGCTATGATCGACGGCTGCTCCCCCTTACAGACGTATTTCAAGGTAGTATTCCCCATCCTGAAGCCGACCATGATCTCTGTTGGTGTTCTGGAAACCATGTGGGTATGGAACGACTACTTACTGCCGACTCTGGTTCTGGATATCAAGAAGTACAGAACCATCCCCATGCTGATCCAGTACTTCAGAGGAAGCTATGGCCGCGTGGAAATGGGTCCCATGATGGCATGTATCGTTCTGACCGTATTACCTGTTATCGTTATTTACCTGCTGGGCCAGAAACACATCATCAAGGGTGTATTAGCTGGCGCTGTCAAGGGCTAGAAGGAGAATTACATCATGAAAAGAAGCTGCGGTATTTTATTATCCGTATCCTCGCTGCCTTCTCCCTACGGCATCGGCTCTCTGGGAAAAGCAGCTTACAACTTTGTCGACTTTCTGGCTGAGGCTGGACAGGCTTGGTGGCAGATGCTGCCGGTAGGACCTACCAGCCATGGAGATTCTCCCTATCAGAGCTTCTCCACCTATGCAGGAAATCCTTACTTCGTGGACCTGGATATGCTGGTGGAAGATGGCCTTCTGACCAAGGAAGAAATCGACGCTATGGATTGGGGTTCCAATCCGGAATATGTGGATTATGAAAAGATCTACAATTCCCGTTTTATCATTCTGAAAAAGGCACTGGACCGTGGTTGGGAACGCGACCGGATCAAGGTGAAGAACTTTGAGCTGGACAATGCATGGCTTCCGGACTACGCGCTGTACATGGCGCTGAAGCGTCATTTCGGCATGAAGGCCTGGACAGAATGGGATGAAGACATCCGCCTGAGACAGGGCGATTCCGTAGAAAGATATCGTAAGGAACTGGATGACGATGTTCGCCTGTTCACTTACATCCAGTATCTGTTCTTCCAGCAGTGGAACAAGCTCCGCGCTTATGCCAAGGAAAAGGGCGTGGGCATCATCGGTGATATGCCCATCTACGTTGCCTTGGACTCCGCAGACGTTTGGGCAGAACCCAAGTGCTTCCAGCTGGACGAAAAGAACGTACCCAAGGAAGTTTCCGGCGTACCGCCCGATTACTTCAGTGCTGACGGTCAGCTGTGGGGCAACCCGCTGTATGACTGGGATGCCATGAAGAGAGACGGCTATGGCTGGTGGATCCGCCGCATTGAAGGTGCTGCAAAACTCTACGATGTTCTGCGCATCGACCACTTCCGCGGCATGGAAAGCTACTGGGCTGTTCCCTACGGTGAAACCACTGCGAAGAACGGTCACTGGGTAAAAGGCCCCGGCATGGATCTGGTTGGCGTACTGACCTCCTGGTTCCACAACGTGGAATTCATCGCAGAAGACTTGGGCTTCCTGACACCGGAAGTAAAACAGCTTCTGGCTGACTCCGGTCTCCCCGGAATGAAGGTTCTGGAATTTGCTTTCGACTCCAGAGAACCGTCCAACTACCTGCCTCATACTTACACTGAAAACTGCGTATGCTACGTGGGAACCCACGACAATACTCCGGTCATGGCCTGGGAACACGAAGCTGCGGAAGACGACGTGAAGTTTGCCCGTCAGTATCTGGGCCTGAACGACGAAGAAGGCTTCAACTGGGGTATCCTCCGCGGCGGTCTCAGTTCCGTAGCGAATCTGTTCGTTGCGCAGATGCAGGATTATCTGGGCTTAGATGCAGAATCCAGAATGAATACTCCCGGTATCCTGGGTGGAAACTGGCAGTGGAGAATGAAGGAAGAGCAGATCACCAAAGAACTGACCGAAAAAATCGGCGAAGCAGCCCGTATTTACGGAAGGAGCAGTAAACCATGGCAAGCTTAACTTTAAAGAATATTAAGAAAGTCTATCCCGTAGACAAGAAAAAGATGAAGAAGGGGAAGAAGACCAATCTGCAGATCACCGAAGAAGGTGTTGTAGCAGTTCAGGATCTGTCCATCGACATCGCAGATAAAGAATTTATCGTTCTGATCGGTCCTTCCGGCTGCGGTAAGTCTACCACCATGCGAATGGTTGCCGGTCTGGAAGACATCACCGACGGTGAACTGTATATCGACGGAAACCTGGTAAACGACGTAGCTCCCAAGGATCGAGACATCGCCATGGTATTCCAGTCCTACGCTCTGTATCCGCACAAGAACGTATATGACAACATGGCGTTCCCCCTGCAGTTAGCAAAGCTGCCCAAGGATGAAATCGATAAGAAGGTTCGCGAAGCTGCTGAGATCCTGGACATCACCAAGTATCTGGATCGTAAGCCCAAGGAACTGTCCGGCGGTCAGCGTCAGCGTGTTGCCATCGGCCGAGCAATCGTTCGTAAGCCGAAGGTTCTGCTGATGGACGAACCTCTGTCCAACCTGGATGCCAAGCTGAGAAACCAGATGAGAGCAGAAATCATCAAACTGCGTCAGCGCATTGATACCACCTTCATCTACGTTACTCACGACCAGACCGAAGCGATGACTCTGGGCGATCGTCTAATCGTTATGAGAGACGGCTTCGTTCAGCAGATCGCAACTCCCCAGGATGCCTTCGAACATCCCGTAAACCTGTTCGTTGCAGGTTTCATCGGTTCCCCGCAGATGAACTTCTTCGATGCGGAACTGATCAAGAAGGATGGAAAGTATGCGGTTGTTCTGGATGGTGCAGCCATCGAACTGGCTCCGGAAAAGCAGGAACGACTGGCAGCAAACAATGTGGAACCGCAGCAGGTGACTCTGGGCGTTCGTCCGGAACACATCATGATGTGCGGTGAAACCGAAGGTGCGATTCACGGCGAAATCGACGTTTGTGAAATGATGGGCAGTGCTGCTCACCTGCATGTCAATGCATGCGGTAAGAGCGTGATCATCATCGCTCAGACCATGGATATGGCCGGTCAGCCCCAGAATCACTTTGAAATGGGTCAGAAGGTTGCCTTCACCTTTGGCGGAAACGTGGCTCACGTCTTCTCCAAGGAAACGGAAAAGAATCTGGAATTCTAATTCCAAAATCGTTGAAGCTTCGGCTTCAAACATACAACACTGCAAACACACAACATCAATAAAATCAGAGGCTGTCTCAATGAGACAGCCTCTTTTTTGTGTTTGTCCATGGGGGATGGGTGGTGGTATCGCTGCCAAGCCTCCATGGACGAACGATAATACAGAGTCGTTTTCGTAAGAGGAGGGGGTTAGGGATTAGAATGGTTGTACTCCGAGGGGAAAAGGGAAGAAACGGTATCGCTTACCGAAGATCATAAAAAATTGCCAATATGCGAAGTTATGTCGAGCGCGGATTGGCAAAAAATCAGTACTAGGCAAAGACAACAGGAGGAAGCAGCAGTTGTATTGCCAAAAGGACTTTTGGATGCGGAGATTAATTGGCAATTTTAGGGATGCTTCTTCGCATGTAGGACGGAAATGTGATATGGGTTATGTTATTGTAAATAGAATCGTGGACAAAACTGAGCTTGAGTCAAAGAAATTGCCAATTCGCTGCAACTTCAGTAAATAAAATTGGCAAAATTAGAGGCGATTCGGGAAATGTAAAGACGGGTACAGTTTAGAAATAATTGAAATAGGCAGAGCTAGTCTCATGTTTTTATTTCACCGATTTCCCCACCGCATGACAGCAGTCGGTGAGGTTACTCCCGCAGGAGAAGCTCAACTTACCGCCAGTCCCCATGGAGAGACGATACTTACAGAGTTGCTTTCGTAAGTGGTGGGGTGTTTATGAATTAGAATGGTTGTACTTCGAGGGGGAAAGGTAGAGGCATTTTAGGTCTGACTGTGGCCTTGATGAGAATGCAGATAATGTCGACTTTTGTCGAATAATGTTGAAGATGTATTCTTGGAGAATTATAATAATATACGTACTACATAACGAAAAAGGGGAAATGGGGATATGAAAAACAGATTTATAAAAAATGCAGCAGCCTTCCTGATGATATTGATACTCCTGGTATCGGTAATGCCGGTTTCTGCCGCTT
>JAFOGM010000212.1 GCA_017386805.1 Bacillota bacterium | reverse complement strand
CATCAAACTGGATCCCCTGGGGAAACTGACCAGAGCCCAGGCTGTGGTTATCGTCTGCAAGATCCTGGAAAACGAAACCATCGTAAAATCCACCCAGGCTGTTACCAGCGACACCACCCTGTCCAACAAAATCTACTCCAACGGGATCTCCATTCCGTCCAATATGACCGGTGATGTGACCATCAACAACTGTGTCGTTCTCGGTACATTGAATATGGCAGGCGGCGACAACGTCACCGTGACCAACTCCCGCGTTGCCAGCGCTGTAGCCAAAAGCACCAGCGGCGACCTGATTGCCAAAGGAGAAACATCGATCAAGACTGTCACCGTCTCTGGAGACACTTCCCTGACCACCGACGGCCTGAAGAGTGGAAACTCCTTCTCCACCGGTTTTGAAACCGTAACCATAGGACAAGATGTGATCTCCACTCTGACAGGGACTTTCCCGCTGGTCAACGTGACCGGAGCGGATACACAGATTACCATTCCCAATGGAACTACCGTTACCAAGATGGTGATCACAGGCGCCAATGCCGCACTGAAGGGAACCGGTACCGTATCTCTCATGAACGCCAACGCCAACGGAATCACCTACGAAAAGAGACCATCTACCGTCAGCACCAATAAGCACGTGACCACTGCCCCGAAGCTGGTGGATGCCGAACTGACCGTAACCACCGATCCGGTGAACGGGGCCACCAACTTCCCCGTGGATGATACCATTATCCTCACCTTCAACAGTGCCGTGAAATTATACGACGGCTCGACTCTGGATGACTCCGACGTGGATGACATTCTGCAGCTGCGCATCAGCAGTGCTTCCGGAAGCCTGGTGGGCTTCAGTGCAGAAGTAAACAGTGCCAAGACTAAGATTACGCTGACTCCCGACGAAGAACTGCAGGGTGAAACGAAATACTATATCACCATGGCCCAAAATAAGGTAAAGAACAGCGACGGAACCGGAAACAAACTGGTTTCCAACGGCTTTACCACTGAAAAGGTTGCCCTGGACAACGCGGTCTTCTCTCCCAAGAAGGGTGCCGTGGATGTATCCGTGGAAGTCATTCCCACCATCACCTTCTCTGAAAAGGTGATCTGTTACGACGAATCTGCTGTGACCAGCACCGACTTGCAGGACATCATTATCTTCCGTGAAACCAATTCCACCGGGGATGACGTTCCCTTCGAGGCTTCCATCAACAGCGCAAAGACCAAAATCACCATCACTCCGGACTACGCTCTGGATGAAAATAAGACTTACTACCTGGCCATCGACTCCCGCAGCCTGCGGCTCGACTCCAACAATGACGTTGTGGATGCGCAGAGCGTTACCTGGACCACCAAGGATTCCAGTCCCAGCGCAACATTCTCCCCGGCCAATAAGGCAACCGGCGTAAGTAAGACCGTGGATCCCACCATTACCTTCGACCGTGCCGTGATCCGCTACAGCGGCTCTTCTGCCGTGGACAGTGCCTACCTGAAGGAAGTCATCGAACTGCGCGAAGGAAGCTCCACCGGAACCAAGATCTCCTTTAACGCTTCCATCAACAGTGCAAAAACCAAGGTCACCATCGATCCCGGTACATTGAAGGAAGGCGTGACCTATTACCTGAGTTACGACAACCGTTCCTTCCGCGCTGCAGCCGACGAATCCAAATTCCCGGCATCCGAAGTGTATTGGACAGTGACCGGTACTGCTTCCAAAGTAACCGTCGCTAACACCTCTGCAACGGAAAACACCATTGCCGCAGATGTATACGGCTCTGTAAAGGGAACCATTTACGGTGTCCTTCTCCCCAGCGGAAGCAAAGCTCCCACCGCTGACCAGATCAAAAACGGCCAGAACGGAGATGGCGTTGTTGTACCCACTACCCGAAAAGCCAATACCGGAACGCTGAATGCCAACACGGAAAAGCGCCTGAACTTCACCAGTCTGGACACCAAGACCAACTACGTCCTGTACCTGGTATTGTATCCCTCCAGCGGAAGCACCTCCGCCGTGATCAATAAGTCCGTGGCAACCACTGCGCCCGCCATCCCGGCAGCTGTCCTCAGCGGAATCACACTTTCCAGCGGAACGCTGACCTTCAAGGCAGATACCACCACCTATACCGTGGAACTGCCCAACGGCACCGATGTGGTCACCGTGACGGCTAACGCCAAGGATAACGCCAACTCGCCTTCGATGGCAGCGGAACCTCTCAGCAGGCTGCCGCCACCAAGGATGTGAACGTTTCCTCCGGAAAGGGAACGATCTCCATTGCTGTCTTCGATGCAGAAAAGACCGAAACTGTCTACACCATCAACTTCGTGGTAAAGAGCAACACAGAACTGGAAACACTGACAGCCAACGGTTCTGATATCAAGTCTTCCCTGAGCTATACCCTCACCGCAGATGACGGTACCAGTATAACGCTGTACATCGAGACAGCCGATCCGGATGCCGAAATCACTGGTGGAATGACTGATCTCCACATCCGCGAGGCAACTCTTACTGTGGATTATGGAAAGGAAACCGAATATAGCTTCACCGTAGTCTCCACCAACGGCGTGGAAAAAGATTACGTGATCACACTGAAAAATCCCAATACCAATCCGGAAGCCGTCACCAGCCCCGGAGCAATTGAGTAAGTCAAAACCCTCCCGATAGGATTCGGGAGGGTTTTTCGCATATCGGAAACCACCTCTGCATACACTGTCATAGATACGACACAGTCATTGGCATGTAAGGTGGTGACGATCTGCTATATGAAAGATTACATCGAAGAGAGAGTATTGGAACTGGCCAAATACATTTTAGATACAAAAGCGACCGTTCGGGCTGCGGCCATCAAATTCCGCGTATCGAAGTCCACGGTACATAAGGACATCACAGAGCGCTTGATGGAACTGAATCCGGCCCTGGCTCATCAGGTCAAAGCGGTTCTGGAAGGAAACAAAGCAGAACGCCACATTCGGGGCGGTCTGGCTACCAAAGAGAAATACCTACATAACGCAGTAAAAAAATGAGGCATCGTTTATTAACGATACCTCATTTTTATTTGCAAATTCATATCTTTTAAAGCGATTACAGTTCCATCACCATGTCGTACCAAACCACGCCGCCGTGGACGGAATCGGATACGCCCTTATTTTCATAACCGAATTTTTCATAGTAATGGATCAGCTTGTCCTTACAGGTGAGAACCATCTTCTTACGGCCAGCTTCACGGGCCACGCCGATGATGTGATTCATCATCTGTTCAGCGATTCCCTGACACTGGAAGTCCGGATGAGTGGCCAAACCGAAGATGGTCTGGTTTTCGCCGTTGGGATCATGTCCGCCATCCGGTTCATACAGTTCATCGCAAATAAACGATCGATTCGTACAGCAGCCATTGACCAGCGCCACGATAACACCGTCTACTTCTCCCACGTAGAAGCTATCCGGAAAGGCTTCGATTCGATAAGCGAAGGATTCTCTTGTGGCAGCTTCCGCTTCCGGGAAGCACAAACTTTCCACTTCTGTTACACGGTCCAGATCTTCCGGACGTACTTTTCTGATCACCAGTTCCATTGGTTTCTCCTCCTTTTATCCATAGTCGCTGACTATTTTCTCTTTAAAATCACAGCCAGACCGATGACGATCAACGCAACTGCCAGAACCAGTCTGGTGTCGATCCAGGGCAGGAACATTTCCAAAATGATGAATGCACCCAGTGCAATCAAGCACAATCCCAGAATCAAACCGCCGTTTCCACTTCTCTTACGTTCGCGGCCGTAATCGGACAAGTCCTTCTTCGGAGCTTTCTTTACTTCTCCATCCGGTCCCACTTCATAATCGTAGTGAGGTGCGGTACCTTCTCCTGTCTGAGACGCATCTTCGGAAGCGTTGTAGGTATATTCGTAGGACGTCTGGGTCTGCTGATAGGTTCCATCCTTCGCAGCACGGTATTCCGGACTTTCCGGGATCACGAAGATTGCCACGATGTAGAACAGCAGGCCGGAGAAGCCCAGCAGTGTCAGGATCACCACGATCAGTCGAACGATGATGGGATCGATATCCAGGTATTCACCGATACCTCCACAGATCCCCAAAATAGCTCTGTCCTCTGAAGAACGATATAATTTTCTTGTCATAACTCTTATCCCCTTTTCTATTACCCTTTTGCGGCTGAGCCGCTATCTTACCTCTTTATTTTATCATATCTTTAATCACTTCGCCAGCGATGATCAGGCCGGCAACCGGCGGAACGAAAGCCACACTGGCCGGAGTCCGTCCACCCTCTGCATTCTGGAATTCTTCCGACGGCTTCGTGGGCAGTTCTTTGGAAAAGACCACTTTCACACCCTTTTCCACGCCCTTCTTCTTCAGCTGTGTCCGGACAGCCTTAGCCAGCGGACAAACGGAAGT
>JAFOGM010000211.1 GCA_017386805.1 Bacillota bacterium | reverse complement strand
TGATGTCTCTTTCGTTGGCACCATCGAATACCGGAGTTGCAATATACCAGCCCTTCTTCTTACATGCCAGACCCAGATGTACTTCCAGTACCTGTCCTACGTTCATTCAGGAAGGTACGCCCAGAGGGTTCAGCATTACCTGCAGAGGCTGACCGTTATCCATGAACGGCATATCTTCTTCAGGCAGAATTCTGGAGATAACCCCCTTGTTACCGTGACGGCCCGCCATCTTGTCACCAACGTTAATCTTACGCTTGGTAGCAATGTAGCAGCGAACCAGTTTATTTACACCAGGAGGCAGCTCATCGCCGTTTTCTCTGGTGAAGATCTTTACGTCTACGATGATACCTGTTTCACCGTGAGGAACTCTCAGGGAGGTATCTCTTACTTCTCTGGCCTTTTCGCCAAAGATTGCACGCAGCAGTCTTTCTTCTGCAGTCAGTTCGGTTTCACCCTTAGGTGTTACCTTACCTACCAGAATGTCGGAAGAGTTAACTTCCGCACCAATTCTGATGATACCTTCTTCGTCCAGATCCTTCAGAGCATCATCACCAACGTTTGGAATATCACGGGTGATTTCTTCAGGTCCCAGCTTGGTATCACGTGCTTCTGCTTCGTATTCTTCGATGTGCAGGGAAGTCAGTACGTCTTCCATCAGCAGTCTTTCGTTCAGAATGATTGCGTCTTCGTAGTTGTAACCTTCCCAGGTCATGAAGCCGATCAGCAGGTTCTTACCCAGGGAGATTTCACCCAGGTCGGTGGATGGACCGTCTGCAATTACTTCACCAGCTTCGATATGTTCGCCGTGGCTTACAATCGGTCTCTGGTTGATGCAGGTACCCTGGTTGGAACGCTTGAACTTTAATAATGTATAGGAATCAGTACCGTTGTCAGCGTCTCTTCTGATTACAATCTTATCAGCGTCAACGTATTCTACAGTACCGGTATTCTTAGCCAGAATTACAACACCGGAGTCTCTCGCAGCCTTGTATTCCATACCTGTACCTACATAAGGTGCTTCTGCAACCAGCAGAGGAACTGCCTGACGCTGCATGTTGGAACCCATCAGGGCACGGTTCGCGTCGTCGTTTTCCAGGAACGGAATCATTGCAGTAGCAACGGATACTACCTGCTTAGGAGATACGTCCATGTAGTCAATCTGTTCGCGGCCTACCAGCGCAATTTCACCGTGTTCACCACGGGAAGCAACCTTGGCATTGACGAAGTGACCTTCGCCATCCAGAGGTTCATTAGCCTGTGCCACAATCATCATTTCTTCTTCATCCGCAGTCAGATAGTGGATTTCGTCAGTTACAACGCCACGTTCCTTATCTACTACACGGAATGGAGTTTCAATGAATCCATATTTATTGATAATACCATAGGTGGTCAGAGAGCCAATCAGACCGATGTTTGGACCTTCTGGTGTTTCGATAGGACACATTCTTCCGTAGTGGGAGTAATGTACGTCTCGAACTTCCATACCTGCTCTTTCTCTGGACAGACCGCCAGGACCCAGAGCAGACAGTCTTCTCTTATGAGTCAGTTCTGCCAGAGGGTTGTTCTGGTCCATAAACTGGGACAGCTGGGAACTTCCGAAGAACTCCTTGATTGCTGCCGTTACCGGACGGATATTCATCAGTGCCTGCGGAGTTGTAACATCGATGTCCTGAATGGTCATTCTTTCCTTTACAACTCTTTCCATACGAGCCAGACCGATACGGAACTGGTTCTGCAGCAGTTCACCAACATTTCTTAATCTTCTGTTACCTAAATGGTCTATATCGTCAACTGAGCCGATGCCATAGTTCAAGTTCAGGATATAACTTACGGAAGCAATGATGTCTTCCAT
>JAFOGM010000210.1 GCA_017386805.1 Bacillota bacterium | reverse complement strand
ATGCACTGTACCGGCGATGAATGTTACGCCAAGGACAGCCGATCCATCGCTTACTTCGTTTCCAAGGATGCCATGAACATGGAAGGCTTCGGCCCCAGCGCCGTGGAAGCACTGATCAGTGAAGGCTACATCAAGAGCATCGCAGACATCTATCAGCTTCACGAACACCGGGATCGCCTCATTAAAGAAGGGATCATCGGAAAAGAAAAGTCTGTGACCAACGTTCTGAACGCCATCGAAAAGTCCAAGGAAAACGACATCGACCGTCTGATCACCGGTTTCGGGATCAAGAACGTGGGAAAACAGTCGGCTAAGACTCTGGCCATGAACTTCGACACCATGGAGGAAATCATGGATGCCGATGTTCTGACCTTAATGAATTTACCGGACTTCGGGGCCATCGTTGCGGAAGGCATCGTGGAATTCTTCGGTAAGGAAAAGAACCGCGAAACGGTGCGCCGTCTGAAGGAAGCCGGTGTCAATATGCGCTCCCTGGTGGCGGAAACGAGAAAGGATGACAGATTCGCGGGTAAGACCTTCGTCCTGACCGGTACGCTGCCCTCTATGAAGAGGGATGAGGCTCAGGCAATCATCGAATCCTTCGGTGGAAAGTGCTCCGGAAGCGTGTCCAAGAAGACCAGCTACGTACTGGCCGGGGAAGAAGCCGGAAGTAAGCTGACCAAGGCCCAGACCCTGGGTGTGACCATCATTGACGAAGAACAATTCAAGGAAATGATCAAATAGGTGAGATATATGAAGAAGAAACAAATCGCAGGATGGCCGGTGGACAAGCCCCTTCCTGTGGGAAAACTGGATACAGATCTGCTGAAAGAAACGGTGTTCAGCCACATTCTGCATTTACGCCCTGAAGTTATGGTACGACCGGGCGTAGGCGAAGACTGCGCCACCATTGATTTCGGAAAGTACGAATGTGTCATGTCCACGGACCCCATCACAGCGGCAATTTCTGAAATCGGCCGTCTGGCCATCCACATTACCTGCAACGACATCGCATCCAACGGTGTGGAACCCCTGGGGATCATGCTGGCCATGATGCTGCCCATCGGAACCACCGTGGGTGAGATCGAAACCATCATGATGCAGGCGCAGGAGGTTGCCAGCTCTCTGGGCGTGGAAATTATCGGCGGTCACACGGAGATCACTCCCGCGGTGAACCGTCCGGTCATCGTTTCCACGGCAATCGGACGTACTCTCGCAGGAGGTTCTCAGAAGGCGGAAAACATGCGCCCCGGCGACATCATCCTGATGACCAAGCAGGCCGGTCTGGAAGGAACCGGGATCATTGCCAGCGACTTTGCAGATCAGCTGTCGGAAGTTCTGACTGCGGAAGAAATTGCAGAGGCCAAGGGCTACATGAATCTGGTCAGCGTGGTGAAGGAAGGCGTTGCTGCAGGAAACATGGGCACTGCCGGAATGCATGACATCACAGAAGGCGGCGTTTTAGGCGCTGTTTGGGAACTGTCGGAGATTTCCGGCGTGGGCGTGGAACTGGAAGAGGACAAGATCCCTGTCAGCGAGGTGACCCGAAAGATCTGCGATCACTTCGGTATCAACTATCTGCGTCTGATTTCCAGCGGCTGCATGATGATCATCGTTCATCCGGACAGAGAAGAAGCCGTCATGGAAGCGATCCGCAATGTGGGCGTGGATGTGACCCGCATCGGCCGCGTCATGGAACAGGGAGCTCCCCGTGTTCTGATCGGGAAAGACGGTGTCGTTCGTGAAATCGATCCGCCGGAAAGCGATGAATTGTATAAAGTTGTAAAGTAAAGAATCGAATAGATTTTTGATTTGAAATCCAAACTACTGACAGAAATCCGAAGAAGGGAGGTTCTGTCATGGGAAAAGGATTAACGTATCTTGCGTTGACCATCGCCATCATCGGTGCGGTCAACTGGGGACTGATCGGAGCGTTCCGATTTGATCTGGTTGCTGCGCTGTTTGGAGAGATGTCCGTACTTTCGAGAATCGTTTACGTTCTCGTCGGCGTCAGTGGGCTGTATCTTCTGACATTATACGGACAGATCGATCGGGACGCGGTCACGGAATCATAGAAGTGTATAAAGAATGTGGGAAGAGTCCCGGATTGAACGATCCGGGAGGATCCCGACAAAGGAGACATTGATCATGGCTACAAATTTTAAGAAATTACAAAATGGAAGCGATATTCGCGGCGTTGCTCTGGAAGGAATTCCGGGAGAAGCGGTAAATCTGACAGAGGAAGCAGCATGGTACCTGACCAAGGGCTTCGTACATTGGCTGGCTGAAAAAACAGGAAAGCGCACAGAAGAACTGACCGTATCCATCGGTCACGATTCCAGACTGTCCGCAGGTCAGCTGAAGAAAGCTGCCATTACCGCTCTGACCGGTCTGGGTGTCACTGTATATGACTGCTGTTTAGCTTCCACACCGGCTATGTTCATGTCCACCGTATTTGAGGACTACAAGTGCGACGGTGCCATCATGATCACCGCCAGCCACCTGCCCTTCAACAGAAACGGTTTCAAGTATTTCGACAAGGATGGCGGTCTGAACAAGGCAGACATCAAGTGGATCACCGAATGGGCAGAAGATCGTGAACTCAATGGTGTAACCACTCTGGAAGAACATCCGGAAGGCACTGTGATCCAGCGCGACCTGATCGGTACATATTCCGCTTACCTGAGAAAGAAGATCATCGATGAAGTGGCTCATCCGGAACACCCGGAACTGCCCCTGAAGGGTATGAAGATCGTGGTTGACGCCGGAAACGGTGCAGGCGGCTTCTACTCCTCCAGAATTCTGGCTCCTCTGGGCGCTGACGTATCCGGAAGCCAGTTCCTGGAACCGGACGGTACCTTCCCCAACCATCAGCCCAACCCGGAAAACAAGGAGGCTATGGCATCCATCAGCGCCAAGGTTCTGGAAACTGGCGCGGACTTCGGTCTGATCTTCGACACCGACGTGGACCGTTCTTCTGCAGTGGATCGCTTCGGTAAGGAAATCAGCCGCAACGCTATCGTAGCCATGGCGGCTGCCCTGATCTGCAAGGAACATCCGGGAACCACCGTGGTTACCGACAGCATCACCAGCGACCAGCTGACTGTATACCTGGAAGAATGCCTGGGCCTGAAGCACCTGCGCTTCAAGAGAGGCTACAAGAACGTAATCAACAAGTCCATGGAACTGAACGCCGCAGGCATCGACAGCCAGCTGGCTATCGAAACTTCCGGCCATGCAGCGTACAAGGAAAACTACTTCCTGGACGACGGCGCTTACCTGGCTACCAAGATCGTAATCAAGGCAGCACAGCTGGCTCTCCAGGGCGAGACCATCGATGTACTGCTGTCCAGCCTGGAAGAACCCAAGGAAGCTAAGGAAGTGAGATTCCCCATCGAAGGTGAAAACTTCGGTGAAGTGGGCGCTAAGGTTCTGGAAGACCTGAAAACCTGGGCAGAAGATCGCGCTGAATTCGGCGTTTCCGTGGTGGAACCCAACTATGAAGGCGTTCGTCTGAACTTCAGAAGCGAAGGTCTGTCCGGCTGGTGCTTACTGAGAAAGTCCCTGCATGACCCGATCCTCCCGCTGAACGTGGAAGTGACCGAAGGCGAATGCGTTGTGATTTTGGAAGAAATCAAGGCCTTCCTGAGAAACTACGATCAGGTGGTTGTAAAATAACAAAATTAGATTTGAATGAAATGAGGGGACCGCTATGGTGAAGATTGCCATCTGTGACGATGAACAACTGTATCTGGATGAGACGCGCACTATGTTAGAACAATATGCTGCGATTCATGAGATCGCCATCACAGCGGAGCCCTTTTCCAATTCTTCCGCCCTGTTAGATCGCATCGAAGCCGGAGAACACCACGATATTTATCTGTTGGATATCTACATGCCCGGGATTTCCGGAATGAGCGTGGCTACAGAACTTCGCTCCTTAGGCGTCCGCAGTCCCATCATCTTTCTGACGTCTTCTACCGAACATGCGGTGGAGGCCTTCGGGGTAGATGCTACCCATTATCTGTTGAAGCCCTATAGCCAGAAGAACTTCTTTGGGGCTATGGATAAGGCCATGGAGAGCATTTCCACCCATGCAGAGGCCAGCATCGTGCTGAAAGTGGAAGGAGAATATCAGAACGTTTCCGTGGATCATATTTCGTATTGTGAAGCTGATAATAACTATCAGCATCTTTGGATGAACGATGGTACGGAACTGATGGTTCGCATGACAGCTTCGGAGCTATATGATCTTTTAGAGGGATTTGGCTTGTTCCACCGCTGCGGAAGAGCCTATATTTTAAATCTCAATCATGTCCAAAAAGTGACCACAAATTCCGCTGTACTGAAAAATGGTCTTGAGCTTACGCTTCCGAGAACTGCCGTTTCGGGACTTCGCTCTGCCTTTTTTGATCACTTTCACGGGTAGGGAGGAGTTGTAACATGACGAATTCCCTAGGACAATTGATCTTTTTCCTGTTGACGCCTTTGAGCCATATCGGTGCATCGCTGTTCTTCGCTAAGCCTCGCTTCGGTAAAGTGACAACGGTTGTGATTTGGCTTTTCTACTTAGCGCTGCTGATCATCATGCTTCCGTGGAACATGCCCACGGTAAACTTCTTCTTGAGCCTTGCGGTTCACATGATTTTATTCTTTGTGACCAGTGTGGGGACCGTACAAGAAAAGGGCTTTCTGTTTTTCAGCTACGCCAGTATCTACACTTCGTTCAGTACGAT
>JAFOGM010000209.1 GCA_017386805.1 Bacillota bacterium | reverse complement strand
TTTTCACCGAACTGCACCTTCGTATGTGTCAGAGGTCTTCTGAAATCCAGAAGATCCTTTCCCAGAACTGCCATAGCCTTTCCTCCAATAGTGAATCTAGTTGTTTCGGAATAGTGAATGTAGATATACGATACCACAACTATTTACAAATATCAATAGGGATGTTAAAATAATTCCAGAATCGATTCACACCCCAAACAGAAAGGAGGGAATATGTTACGGAAGAAATGAATAAGCTGTCGGTCATCGACGGCGAAACTCTTCTGGACATGGATCTCAATGCGCCGAGATTCTGTGTCCAGAATTTTCTTCCCCAGGGACTGAGCATCCTCGGCGGCGCACCGAAGATGGGAAAGTCCTGGTTGGTAATGGATCTGTGTGTCCGGATTGCCAAGGGGGAAGCAATGTGGAATATGGAAACCACGAAGGGAACAACTCTATATCTCTGCCTAGAAGATCCTTACTTCCGCGTTCAGCAGCGACTGGGATGCATCACGGACGAAGCACCGCCCAATGTATTCTTCGCGAATGCCGCAAGCACGCTGGCTGATGATCTGGAACAGCAGATTATAGAATTCGTAAAGGATCACCCCGATACGGTACTCATTGTCATCGATACCTTCCAGATGGTACGAGCCAGCAATGGTGAACCTTCCTACGGTGGTGACTATCAGGAACTGCAAAAGCTGAAACGGATCGCGGACGCTCTGCGGATCTCCATTCTGCTGGTACACCATCTGCGGAAGCAGGGCGATAAAGATCCCATCAACCGACTGTCCGGTACCACCGGCATCGGCGGTGCGGTGGATGCCATCTTCATTCTGGATAAGGATGAACGGAATCAGAATCATGCAAGGCTGATCTGCACCGGGCGGGATATCGAACACCGGGAACTGGAACTGCGGTTCAATAAGGAAAGCTGTGTCTGGGATATGATCTCTGACAGTATGGACTTCCCGGAAAATCTTCTTCCCCAGGAGATGGAAAAGCTGTTGGAGTTCATGAAGCAGGAAGAATATTTCCATGGCACCAGCACCGAACTAGCAGCTCAGTTCAACGAATACGCAAACCTGAATATGTCCGTGAAAGGAATGAAGCAGATGATGAACCGTTGGCGGTATTCGCTGCGGGAACAGGGCTTGACCTTTCACAATCACCGCAGCAACGGTCTACGTTCGGTAGAGGTTTCTTACTCTCTGCCCGTGACCGAAGTGACGCAAGTGACGCATGAAACCCAGCTCTGAAACATTCGGCACTTGCGTCCCTTGCGACCCTGTGAGGGCGATGTTGCCCCTGTGTGGCTTTTCTGAGGAAAGTGGAGTAGTAATCCCAAATCAGCGGAGAAGCCCACCGTGGGGCGAAGTAACGAAAAGTACGAATTGACCCCTGCGGGGGGAATTCCCAGACTTTGTCTGGGGCAAGCAGAGCGTCTGGCTGTCCGCCTGCCGCACCCCCAACCCTGAAGGGTGAACCGGGCGGCAGCCCGGACCCACTCAACAACACATATGAAACGGAGGAACTGAATGACAGAAAACCGAAAACGAAACCAAACATTGACCGTCCGGCTTACCGCCGCTGAAAAGGATGCTATCACCCGGAACGCAGCCAAAGCCAGGATGAATCT
>JAFOGM010000208.1 GCA_017386805.1 Bacillota bacterium | reverse complement strand
GCTTCTCTGGCAACGGTGGCGTTTGCCCTTCCCAGGATATCGCGGTAATAACGGCTGGAACGATGCTCCGGAACGAGACCCATGCCCACTTCGTTGGTAACGAAGACCAAAGTTTTGTCCGCCTTCCGGCATTCCTCCATCAGCGTCTTCAGTTCCCAGATCATGCGCTCTTCCACCCTCTGCATATCGCTGATGGGCAGGGTTTCCCAGTCGATGTTGGAATAGTACATAATATTGTTCAGCATGAAGCCCATGCAGTCCAAAAGAACCGCATTGGCTTCCTGGAAGTCCGGATTTTCCGAAATTTTATCGAAGTCCCAGAAGGCTTCTAAGGTCTTCCAGCTGGCCGGACGCTGGGCGCGGTGCTTTTTCACGCGATCTGCCATTTCTTCGTCACAGACAGCTGCCGTGGCGATGTATAACACCTTTCCCGGCTGGTCGGATTCTGCTCCGTAGCCTTCCGCTTCCAGAGCCGCCTGGCGGACAGCTTCTTCCGCCATAGTGCTCTTTCCGGAACGGGCCCCACCGGTAAATAACATAATCTTGCTCATAATTTTTCTACTTTCTTAAGTCGATGCGATAGGTCTGGTCGTGCTTGAACTGCTCGAAGGTGTACATGTGGCTCATCATGTAGCATGCGGAGCCGATGATGTGGAAGGCCAGCGGGCAGCCGGTTCCTTCGCCCAGACGCATTTCCAGATCCAGGATGGGTTCCATGCCCAGTTCCTTCATGATCAGGTCGTAAGCCGGTTCACTGGAACGGTGAGAGGAGAACATGAAGTCCTTCACCGCCGGGTTCAGACGATAAGCCACCAAAGCCGCCACCGCGGAGATTACACCGTCGATGACGATGGGGATGCGGTAATACGCCGCAGCTAAGAAGCAGCCTGCCATACCGGCAATATCCAGACCGCCCACCTTGGACAGAACGTCCAGCGGATCGTTGGGATCGGGCTTGTTCACTTCCAGCGCTCTGGTGAGAACTTCCTTTTTGCGGATCAGGCCTTCGTCGGTGAGGCCGCCGCCCTTACCTACAGCCACATCTGCAGATAAGCCGGTGAGGCACATCAAAACAGCGCTGGTGGAGCTGGTGTTGCCGATGCCCATTTCGCCGGTACCCAGGATTTCATAGCCTTCTTCCACTGCCTGGCCAACCATCTCGATACCTACTTCGATGGCCTTGATGGCTTCTTCGCGGGTCATTGCCGGACCCTTGGCAAAGTTGGCAGCACTGTAGCGGATCTTGCGGTTGATGATTCCGGGATGGTCCACATCCACACGGATCCCCAGATCCACGATCTTGATGTCCGCATTGGCATACTTGGACAGGGTACCCATACCGCAGACGCCCTTCGCCATATGTTCGATCAGCATGACGGAAATTTCCTGAGGGGAACCGCTGACGCCTTCTTCGCAGATTTCGTTGTCGGCAGCCATAACGATGGAGCATCTCTTTTCCGGTGCATTCTTCACCTTACCGGTGATCCCTGCCATCTTGATGGCCATGGTTTCCAGCTTCCCTAAGCTGCCCAGAGGCTTCATCAGGTTGTCCATATATGCGTCTGCTTCCTTCAGAACGTCGGCGTAGGCCGGCTGAATTCCTGCTAAAATTTCTTCATATGTCTTCATGGTCTAGTCCTCCCATTCTTCGTTATCTTCTTCGGTCCACATTCCGCCCTGGCAGATCTGTCTCGCAAACTCCTGGCCGCTCAAAGTTGGATCTTCCGGATCACCCACGATCCAGTCGGTCCACCACTGGCCCGATTCTTCGTCATAATAGATGGCCCACAGTTCCAACCCGTCCATGTCGCCTTCGGCATACACGCTGGTGATGGATTCCGGGCTCAGTTCCAGTTCGTTGATAAAGGCCTGCATAGCCATGGCCTCCATGGCATTCACCGAACCGCTGCCCATGGCCGGTACGATCTCTTCCGCCGTGAAGATGGCCCGGATCCGGTGTTCCAACCCCAGTGCTTTCAAGTCACTGCAGTTGCAGATCAGCCCCGCATAGTCACTCTGGCAACCGGCCTCGCCGCAGTCGT
>JAFOGM010000025.1 GCA_017386805.1 Bacillota bacterium | reverse complement strand
TCATGAGTCTGTATCAGGAAGCAGACGGAACCGCATAAAAGAAGAAAACAGCCGGCCGGCTGTTATCTTTTTTTGTACACCCGACATGGGTGATAACTAGGCGGTGAAAGTCCGCTGTGCGGTTGTGGCAACAGATAGTAAAGCACTAGCCGAAGGCAAGGAGGTCACCGCGAGGTGGCATCTGAAGGAAGCCGGATGCGGGGAAAAACCTGTGGGCAAAATCCCGGGCCAACGAACATGGAAGCGGATATAAGGCTGTTAGTATGGATGAGTGTCCCAAACAACATGAAATCCAAGTTGCCGAAATGACGAAGCAGTAGATCCGATGGCTGCACGGGAGGAAAGTTATCACACCTTCTTCGGGGAGGTCTCATCGACGTGGAATCGAGGTGAAGAACGTCACGCAGAGAAAGCGCAGTAACAACGAACGGTGAGAAGTCAGCAGAGGTCGTAGTAGTGAAGAAGTCCCGTAATGGGGATGGAGCGAAGGACCGAACAAAGGAACCAGCTTTGAGATTCATGAATGTAGGGGATTTCCTCAGAATGTCCTGTGGTTCGCCTCAAGAGGTGTGAAGGGCAGGGAATTCCCGGCGACGGAAAGGAGAAAGCAAGACACGAATGGCAACTGAATTATTGGAGCGGATACTTTCAGACGAGAATCTGGAAGAAGCGCGCCACAAAGTGATGAGCAACAAAGGATCTGCAGGAATTGACAGGATGCCGGTAAGTCGACTGCCAGAATACATCTCAGAACACAAAGAAGAGATGAAAGAACTGATAAGGCAGAGACGGTACAGGCCGTTACCGGTCAAGCGAGTGCAGATACCGAAGGATGATGGAACGAAGCGGAATCTGGGAGTTCCAGCTGTCAAAGACAGGTGGATTGAGCAGGCGGTATGTCAGGTTCTGACGCCAATCTTTGAAGAGGAATTCTCAGAGAGCAGTTTCGGCTTTCGCCCGGGAAGAAAAGCGGAACAGGCGGTAGTCACGGCATTGGAATACATGAATGACGGCTACGACTGGATCGTGGACCTCGACCTTACAAAGTTCTTCGACAATGTGAACCAGGACATACTGATGATACTGGTACACAAGGTAATCAAGGATCCCGATGTGGAATCGCTG
Organism: Bacillota bacterium; assembly: GCA_017386805.1. Lineage (GTDB taxonomy): Bacteria > Bacillota > Clostridia > Peptostreptococcales > Anaerovoracaceae > RGIG446. The sequence continues at coordinate 1,021 of JAFOGM010000025.1, read as the reverse complement.
GTAAGAAGATTCTTACAGGGCGGAGTCATAAGTGAAGGGATCTTTGAAGAGACGAAAGTGGGAACGGCGCAGGGATCACCGATCAGCCCGTTACTGGCGAACATTTATCTTAATGAGTTCGACAGAGAACTGGAGTCAAGGGGACTGCATTTCACGCGGTACGCAGATGACTGCATCATCTGTGTAAAGAGTGAAGCGGCGGCGAACCGGGTAATGGCAAGTGTAACCAGATGGCTCAGAGAGCACCTCAGGGTAGAGGTCAACGCCACCAAAAGTAAAGTCACAAAACCGAATGGAATGAAATACCTCGGATTTGGATTCTACTGGAAAGATGGCAAGTGGAGACCGAAGCCACATATCAAGTCCGTGCAGAAACTGAAGTATAAATTGAAGCCATTGCTTAAGCGGAACTGGGGAGTGTCACTGGAGTATCGAATCAAGAAGATAAACGAAGTGACACGCGGATGGATCAATTACTTCCGTATTGCGGATATGAAAACGCTCATGGAAGACATGGACGGTAATATCCGACTGCACCTCCGCATGATCATCTGGAAACAATGGAAAACCATTAAGAAGCGTGTAGTGGGACTGCGTAAACTAGGTATGAGTAAGAACTGGGCATGGGCATATGCCAACACCCGGAAAGGTTACTATGTGACGGGGCTGTGGCTCAGCCGATGGATTCGTACCAAGTACCTGAAAGCAAAAGGTCTGCTTTCTATGGCAGACCACTATCATTCCAAACATCACACTATTCAGTTACAGTTGTCGGTACTTTGAACCGCCGGACGCCGAACGGCTTCTCCGGTGGTGTGGGAGGTAAAATAGATGAGCGGTTTTTACCGCTCATCTACCTACCCGATTGCAGACGCTATTATCAAAGAAATAGTTGATGGTGTCCCTTTTTAGGTACAGTGATAAATGCCGGAAGACATATTCTTAACATAGAGAGGTCGAGAATATGTTGATCAACCAGGAATTCATTAATCATCTGACACCTGTAGAAGTATCTTTTATC
>JAFOGM010000207.1 GCA_017386805.1 Bacillota bacterium | reverse complement strand
CCCGGTTCCACGATCCCCATGGCCGGCAGGGCTGCATGGGCGTCGATCAGGGCAGCCGCCACGGAGACTCCTTCGTTCAGACCCAGACGGTCCGCCGCTTCTTTCGTTAACGTTCCTGCTTTTCCCGCTGCTGGTAAGATCCCTCCGGCCAGCTTTGTTTCGACAAAATTCGACAACCGTGGATCCACTGCCTTGAAAAAGGCCTCTTCCGGAAAGCCCTCGGCCTCATTCCAGAAGAATTTATATCCCATGGAGTAGGGGCTGCGTTTTTTCTCACCGGTCAGGTTCCAGATCACCCAGTCGCCCACTTCCACAAAGTGCGCAGCCGCGTTGTAGACATCTTCGCTTTCCCGCAGCGTTTCCAGAATTTTAGGTAAGGCCCACTCCGCAGAGACGTGGCCGCCGTAACGCGCCAGCCAATCGGCTGTAGCCTTTGCCGCCGTCTCGATCTGTGTCGCCTCTTCCTGACAGCTGTGGTGCTTCCACAATTTCAAATAGGCGTGAGGATCGTCCTTCCAGCGTTCCAGCGCGCAGAGCGGCGTTCCGGCTTCGTCCACCGGAAGCAGCGTACTCGATGTGGCATCGATACCGATGCCGATCACAGAAGCCGGATCCACGACGGACTTCGCCATCACGTTGCGGACTGTCCACTCCAGTACGGCCATGTAATCCCGCGGATCCTGCAGCGCCGAACCAGGCTTCAGCTTTGCGCCGCCAGGCAGCTCCGTTTCCATAACGCCGTGGGGATAATTCATGACGCTGTCAACAACCTCTTTTCCATCTTCCAGACACACCAAAACCGTCCGGCCCGACAAGGTCCCGAAGTCCACACCGATTACATATTGTTTCTTCGTATTCCCAGCCATCTCGTCGCCTCTCTCCCGTCATTTTCCTCATTATATCTCGAATTGACAGAATAATCAAACCATGTTACGCTTTTCATATGAAGAAAAGAGGACTCTTATGAAACACATTACAATCGATATGGTACTTTGCATGCTGATTCTGGCTTTGTTCCTCCTGAAAGCTACCGACCTTCCCGAACCGGCTCCCCACTACACGCTGGAACAGTGGGAACAGCAGCAGGATGAACTGGAATACTGGCAGCGACCGCCTTACGCGAAGGTCACTTCCGCAGATGCGGTTTTAAAAACGCTTTCTTACCGCAACGGCGCAGCCGATTGCCGGATGACTGCGGAGCAGGCCCGCCAGCTGGCGGATTTGGTTTCTACGCTTTATCCCGATGCAGGCGATAATTCTCCGCAATGCTACATCCTTTTAGACGATTGGGCTGACAGCGGAATGCCTTATCTTCGCATCCGGGAATTCCGCGATCGATTTGTTTATGCCATAAAAACGACCAAAATGCTCAAAATCATCGACCGTGATATCCTCATTGCTGCGGGCGACACGCCGCAGATCATCTTTGACACTGCAGATGTCAAAGGTCGAAGCGAGCTGATTTCGAATCATTCCCTGGGTGATTTCACGATGCTCCTTCACCAGACGCAGCCCTCTCTCAGTGAATGGACCGGAAACTACTACCGTTTCACCGACGACGGTTTGGAGTCAGTGTATCGATTTAAACGAACCTACAACAAAGCCGAAAAACTCTGGTCTATCACCGACGGTGATACCACCACGGTTTACACTAAAAAGGACTTCAACGCACTTCCTCTGGAAGATCGGACCGATCCCATCTATCTGGAACTGGGCATGGATTACCAGACAGAACCCACCGGCGCTCTGAAAGGTTCCAATCTGTCTATCCCGCAGTTGGTGGAAGCGCTGAACATCTATGCGGACTTTCTGGAAGATGCTGAGTAAATACCGAATAAGCTTCATTTTTGCCAATTTTGCCTGTTACTTCGCAGGTGAAATTGGCAATTTTTTATTTTAATGTCCCTTCTCACAGGAAAAATCCCCTTCTACAAGTCGTTTTTCCCTCCATTTTATCCAACATTTGGGGTAATTTACAGGATAATCACTTTCTTTTTGCTAATCGGATCATTCTTCCCTGCTGCAAATGCGTTTGGAACAGATCATTTTCACGATCCAGTCTGATTTTTGCCATTTTCAAAGGGAAAAGTAGCTCTTTTCTGGCAAAACGAAAGAGCCTTCGATACATCCCGCTTCTGCGCACATCTCTGCAGACACGCCCCTCTCTACATGCCCTGTTTTCCCCCTCCTGCAACCTCTGGTTGCGCAGCGATTTCCGAAATTCAAGCTTCTGTCGATTGTGTTTTCATGCATTTTTTGATACCATAAAGCCATACCTAAGGTTAACAAGCGCAGATCTGCCCCACACATACACACAAGGAGGGCATTATGGAATTTAGAGATATGCTGGTGAAAGCCAGAAAAGAAAAAGGATATAATCAAGAGGAATTGGCTGAGCGCATCGGCGTCTCCCGCCAGGCCGTCAGCAAATGGGAAACCGGCGACGCGCAGCCTGCCTTAGCGCAGCTCATCGCCTTGGCAGACGCTTTGGACATCAGTCTGGACGTCCTCTGCGGCCGTGCGGAGTCCACAACTGCCACCGCTTCCACGCCAACAACCACTCCCGATTCCGCGGCAACCGCCTCCGCCATGGACCATGGCTCCGGCTCCTCGCCTGTGAACCACCGCGCCCGTCGGCGTCAGCTGGTTCTGCGGCTTCTGTTCGTGATTCTGATCGGTTCCGTCCTCACCTTCGGGATCAGCGGTTTGGTCGGTCCCAATGCGGAACGCGGTGAAGAAGCCGTCGCCAAAAATCAACTCCCCGACACTCTGGAAGTCACCGGGCTCTACTTCTATGGAAGTACCTATCGGGATAACGTGGTGGATTACGAGTTCGTACCAAGTTATGTCAATCCAGCTCTGACGTATACGATCCACTTCCGCGGTGCTCTGGACAAAGAAACCCATAGCTTTGAAGTGAGAGAAAAAAACGGCGTGTTCAGCGGATCCGCCCAGCTTCCCAGCGGGAACGGTTCTTACCTGGTCACTCTGGAAATCAGTGATGAGCGCGAAGGAAGCAGCGGCGAAAGCCGGCTGGTTGCCTTGGCCAGCGGTCTGGTATTCGATAAGACTAACGCCAGCTGGAGTCCCATCATCAGTAACGTGGAACCGTAACACAAGCCCCGCACCGCGGGGTTTTTTATTGCAAAGAAAAAACCGCCAAGGGACGTTGGCGGTTTTTCCACATGTTGGAGTTCATGTTCAAGTGTATGTATGTTGTCTGTTAAATGCTTATTTCTGCAGCTTCTTGATTTCTTCGAAGCGCTTTACCTTGTTGGTGGTGGTCTTGATCATGGGTTCGTCGGTTACATAGGTACGAACGATCTGCTTGTAAATCGGCATCGCTTCGCTGATCTTATCCATGTCAGCCTTGATCAGTGCTTCGATCTTTGCCAAATCTTCTTCTTTCTTGTTGTCCAGACCGCATTCAGCCTTCATGTATTCCGGATTGTATACAACCTTCGCACACATTACCAGGTCGCGTTCATCTTCTTCGTTTCTGGGAAGACCAAAGACAAAGTTTTCTTCCACGTAAGGCAGGTTGGAAATCAGCTGTTCGATTTCTTCCGGATATACGTTCTTACCGTTCTTCAGAACCACAACGTTCTTCTTACGGCCGCAGATAAAGATGAAGCCATCGTTATCGATGTAACCTAAGTCACCGGTATGCAGCCATCCATCCACCAGAGTTTCTGCGGTGGCTTCTTCGTTTTCGTAGTAACCGTACATTACGTTTGGTCCGCGGGCGATGATTTCACCCACGCCATTTTCATCCGGCTGGTCGATGGCAACTTCCACGTTGGGCATTGCACGACCGCAGGAACCGGTCTTCTGTTCCCAGGCACTTTCTGCGGAGATAACGGGAGACGCTTCGGTCATACCAAAGCCCTGCACGGCAACGATCCCCAGATTGTTGAACCCTTCGATGGCTTCCGGATCGATGGCAGCCGCGCCGGTGATCACCATGCGCAGTTCACCTCCCAGGTTATCCAGAACCTGCTTGAAAACCTTGCGGCGTACGTCGATGCCGAACTTCAGCAGGAACTTGGTCAGCTTGATACCGAAAGCAATGGTCTTTTCCTTTCCCTGCTTCTTTACCGTCTGCAGGATCTTCTTGTAGATCCCTTCGATCAGCAGCGGCACGCAGAAGAATACGGATACCTTGTATTCCACGATGTTTCTCTGCAGATACTTCAGACCGTCGCAGTAAGCGGTAGCAACACCGCAGGCGATCATCAGCGCCTGACCTACGGAACCGAAGGTGTGGTGATAGGGCAGGAATGCCATATTCGTATCGGTGGGACGAATGTCCTCTGTCAGCTGCAGAGAGTACAGATTGTTGGTGATGTTCTTCTGAGACAGCATAACTGCCTTGGACATGGAAGTGGTACCGGAGGTAAACAGCAGGATTTCGATAGCATCACCGTCAACAGGAGTATTCAGGAACACTTCCTTTTCTTCCGGATCTGCCTTTCCTTCTTCGATCAGAGCCTTCATGTTCAGCTCGTCGCCCAGTTCGTCCATGCAGATGTAAGTTTCGCAGCTTCCCTTTCCGCTCTTCTTCAGAGTTTCCACCATGTCCTTCATATCGTCTCCGTAGATCAGGACCTTGGCACGGCTGCGTTCCATGCAGGATTCGAATTCTTCATAGGGAAGGCCCTTATCTAAAGGAACTACCATACCGTTACCGCTCAGAACTGCGTAGAAGGCAACCATCCATTCGTAGCGGTTCTTACTGATCACCGCAACTCTCTGGCCGATCATTCCTCTCTTCATCAGAGCAGTACCCAAATTGTTGATATCTTCACGGAACTGATGGAAGGTGATCTTTTCGTAAGTGGGTTCTTCGCCTCTCTTACCCTTGTGCTTGATGATGAAGGCTACGTTATCCGCATACTTCTTCGCACTGTCTGCGATCATCTCTCTCAGGTCTTCATATAAGGTTGCACTGAAGCGACGCTTCAGCTCAGGTAATTTTCTCATAAAATTTCTCCTCATACCAATAGGCACGACAAAATCGTCCCTATTTTCGACATAGTTACGATAACCATGTTACATTGTTTGACCGACCATGTCAACATTGACATTTTCAAAATCCTGTGATATTTTTGTAATGT
>JAFOGM010000206.1 GCA_017386805.1 Bacillota bacterium | reverse complement strand
TCCGAGAAGTAACAGTGCGCTCCGTGGGCTTCATCCACAAACAGAATGGCTCCGTGCTTGTGGCAAACCTCCGCGATTCCGCGGATGTCGCTGCAAATCCCATAATAGGTAGGGCTGACTACCATCAGTCCCTTGCATTCCGGATGTTCCTCAAAGAGCTTTTCTACATCCTCCGGACGAACACCGCCGTGAAGTCCCCATTCTTCGTGAAGCTGGGGCATGATATACACAGGCTTTGCACCGCTCATGATCAGCCCCATCAGAGCCGATTTGTGGGCGTTGCGGGGGATTGCCACGGTTTCACCTTCCAGTGCAGCGGTCAGGACCATGGCCTGGTTTCCGCAGGTGGTTCCGTTGATCAGGAAATAGGTCTGATCGGAATGGAACACTTCTGATGCCAGTTCCTGGGCTTCTTTGATGGAACCCTCTGCATTGTGCAGGTCATCGGTGTAGGGTGTTTCCGTCAGGTCAAATTTAAAGATCTCATCGCCGACCACGTCGCGCCAGCGCTGGTTGATCCCGCGTTCAAAACGGTGACCGGGAATTCGGAAATAGGCCGGTTTCCGTTCATTGTATTCCATGATTGCATCAAATAATGGCGTTCTGTTCTGATCCATAATACCCTCTATTCCTGATCCATAACGGTATAAAGATAATTCATCGGAAAGTCCGGTTCACTCTGGCTTTTTGCCAAAGCTCTCGCCTCCTTGGGCGCCGCATTTCCTGTCAGATAATATAGCAAGTCAAAAATTCCGATTCCAGACTCATATTCATAGGGAACTTCTTCAAATTCGCAATCCCAAAGGCCGAAATCACGGCGCATCAGAAGAAGCGAATCTTCCAGAGAACCGATTCCATCGATCAGTTTCAGTTCCAATGCCTGCTTTGCAGTATAAAGACGGCCATCTGCCAGCTGTTTCACATCTTCCAGAGGAATTTCTCTCTCTTCGGAAATGATACCTACAAACTGTTCGTAGGATTCATCCACCAGACTCTGCAGGTAATCCTTTTCCGATTCGGTGATTTCATCCACGCCATTTCCGGTACTCTTCATTTCCCCTGTATCCACAGTGTGTGTTTTCACTCCCAGTTTTTCCAGTGCATCGGAGAAATCGAAATACGTACCCATGGTGACACCGATGGAACCGGTCAAAGTATTGCGATTCGCATAGATCCGGTCAGCTGCTGTGGAGAAATAATACGCCCCGCTGGCTCCATAAGGTCCCATATAGACGCAAACCGGTCGACCTGTCGCATCCTGATACTCCTTTACCGCCAGATACAATTCATCGCTGTGGTAAATGGTACCGCCGGGAGAATCCACATAGAAGAACAGCCCGCGGTTATCCGGATCCTTTGCCATGCGATCGATCTGTTCCAGAGTCCAATAGTGCTGATATCCATAGGGATAGCCCAGGGAATCATAATTGGAATCACTGATTTCCCCTTCCACATATAGAAGGCCCACATAGGTTTCTCCCTCTGCACGCGCCTTCTCCTGTTTCTGTCCCATATCCATCAAAAGAACAAACAGTCCCAGAATCACGAGAATTCCCAGGAAGATCCAAAGTCCTCTCCTGCGTTTCTTTTTCGGTTTTTCAGGGAACACCACTGTTCTCTGCTTCATCTCTTCGTTATTTTGCATTTCAGCTCTCCTCAAGCCTCTTCCGAGGCGAATTTACGGTATACTTAAGAAATATTTTAGCACAACCGGGTTTTAACTTCCATGTATTTCTTGCTGACCCGTGTAATTTCACAAAAAATTGTATTCATACCTATTCTCCTGTTGACACTGTACTATGTAGCATGGTACAGTTAAGACAGTAAAGGGGTTTACTATAGTTTGTTATTTTCAAGGAGGATCTCATGTTTCAACTGGACTTAAAAAGTCGTGAGTCCATATACGAACAGATCATCAATCAGATGAAAGAGCTGATTGTCAGCGGTGTCCTGAAGGAAGATGAAAAGCTCCCCTCTGTCCGGGAACTTTCCAAAATTCTGACCGTGAATCCCAACACAGTTCAGAAAGCCTATCGGGAACTGGAACGCCAGGGTTATGTATATACCGTGGCGGGGCTTGGCTGCTTTGCCGCTTCCATGAAGGACGTGAAGCGTGACGAAGCCGCCATCAGCCAGCTGACAGAAACACTGCGCAGTACACTGCGCCAGTTAACGTATCTGGGCTTTACGAAAGACGAAACCGCCTCCCTTCTGGAACAGGTTTTCCGGGAGGAACAGCTGAAAGCAGAAGAGATGAAGAAAGGAAGTGAGCGTGCATGATTCAGGTGTTAGGACTCTGCAAGAACTTCGATGGATTCCCCGCCCTGACAGATCTTCACCTTCACGTGAAAAAAGGGTCGATCTACGGTCTGATCGGTACCAACGGATCCGGTAAGACCACGGTGATCAACCATCTGACTGGCGTCTGGAAACAAGACGAAGGGACCATCACCATCGATGGTCAGGCAATTTACGACAACGAGCCATTGAAGCAGCGCATCGGCTACATTCCCGATGATCTGCGCTTCTTTGCCGGTTACAACTTAAAGGAAGCCGGCCGTTACTTCAGCGGCTTATATCCCCGTTGGAACCAGGAACGCTTTACCCAGATGATCGGACAGTTCCATCTGGACCCGAAAAAGAAGATCAGCCGTTTCTCCAAAGGGATGCAGAAACAGGCAGCCTTCTCTCTGGTCATGGCTACGATGCCCGACATACTGATCCTGGACGAACCCATCGATGGTCTGGATCCGCTGATTCGTAAGCTGGTTTGGAAGTACATCGTGGAAGATGTGGCAGAGCGCGAAACCACCGTTTTGGTTTCTTCCCACAACCTGCGCGAAATGGAAGGCATCTGTGACTCCATCGGCATCCTGGACCACGGTCACATGGTTCTGGAACGGGATCTGGACGAATTAAAATCCGATATTCACAAGATCCAGGTTGCATTCCGCGGCTCTGCTCCGGAAGGCATCTACGATGGATTGAACATTCTCCACAAGGAAAGCCGCGGAAGCGTGGATCTTCTCATCGTCCGCAACCGCCGCGATCTGGTGGAACAGCAGATCGAAGCCGCAAATCCGGCGATTTTCGACCTGTTGCCGTTATCCTTAGAAGAAATCTTTATTTACGAACTGGGAGGTGAAACGATTGAATTGGAAAGTCTCTTGTTCTGATTTATGTAAGCCCGGAATCTCCCGTACCTTACTTCGCGAGAATTTCCGCCGGTTCTGGCCCATTCCCGTCCTGGCTTTTCTGTTTTACTTTTTATCCGGTCCCTTCATTCTTTTGATGGAATATGGAAGTTTACAGAGCCAGCGATATATGATCAACAATATGCTCAGTGATCAGTACCTGCCCTTCGCAGCGCTGCATGTGATCGTTCCTGTCATTTCTGCCGTTATCGTGTTCCGTTATCTGCAGCAGCCAGGGAACGTGACGCTTACTCACTCTCTGCCATTTTCCCGCAGCACACTGTTCAATACCAGCTTCCTCTCCGGCTTCCTGATGGCGGCACTTCCCATCATCGCCAACGGTCTGATCTTCTTTGTGATCAAAAAACCCGTTTATGCCGGTTATGAAGGCGACGTTCCTGTCCTCTTTGGAACCATCTATGGAACCGTGATCGAACATGCGGATTATCCCGGCGGCGCCATGAATATCTTCACCGGTGCTGCTGTTCTCCAGTGGATGGCTCTGGCTCTCCTGACCGTGCTGTTCATTTACACCATCGTGGTGTTTGCCGGCGTCGTTACCGGTGTCAGTCTCCTGCATTTCGGCTTTGGGATCTGGTTCAATTTCCTGCTGGCTCTGCTGTGGCTGTGTCTGATCTTCTACTTTGATCAGTTCTTCTTCGGTTTCTATGACAACGGTTCCATGATTGAAGTACCGCTGTATACAAATCCGATCCTGTTCCGCATCAGCAGAATCGACTTCACGCCCCTGCGCATCGCCTTCTTCCTTGCGGCAACCGCGCTGATTGCGCTCCTGGCCAAGTGGTGCTACGCAATCCGTCCCATGGAACGGGTCGGTGATGCTCTGACCTTCCGGTTCATGCAGCCTCTGCTGAACTACCTGATGGCTTTCATGGCCATGACTCTATTCGGTCTGTACTTTGACCAGGCCTTTGATTCCGCTCTTCTGGGCGTTACTATCGGTGCGATCCTGGGCTTTATCATCGGCCGCATGATCGTGACAAAATCGCTCTTGATTTTTAACAAGGCTACATTGAAGAGTTTCGGTATCTACGCTCTGACTATGATCCTGCTCATGGGAAGTTTCCACTTCGATGTCTTCGGTTACGAAACCCGTGTCCCTGATATTGATGAAATCGACGAAGCCTACTTCCCCATGGATAATGTCTTCGACGATTATACATTAGCAAATCTCAGCAGTTCCAGCGATCCTGCCGTACTGAAGTACATGACGGATATTCACCAGGAAATCATTCGTCATCAGCCCTTCCTGGAAAGCAGTACTTCCACCAAAACATCGGCACGCCTGGAATACACGCTGAAAAATGGTTGGGAAATGAATCGGCGCTACCGTCTCTCCTATGAGTACCTCTTCCATTCCGAAGCATTCCGAACCTGGTTCAACAGCCCGGAACGCATGGAATTACTGGAACACGGCTTCGATTCTATCGATGAAATCAACTATGCGCAGATCTACGACTATCCTTTGAGCAAAAACTACGATATCACCGATACAAAAATTGAGCAGGAAAACAATCTGGATTACGGAAACATCATGCTCTATCCCAACGTCTACGATTTGGATTCCTTATTGGAAGCCATCAAGAAGGATACCATGGAACTGAACTACGCTGAAGCTCTTCTGGATCAGCCGCCCATCATCGATCTGATGATCGACTATCGCGCAACGGATGCAAAGCTCTCTACACATCACCAATCCTTCCGCGTCGGTGTCACCTGGCAGATGACTCACACTCTGGCATGGCTCCGCGATCACGGAATCTGCGATTTGGAGGGCGACCTGATGAACGTAATTGCCGGTGTAGTGATCACTCCTCACGCCTGGGCGGAAGATTCGTTCCCCGGCGCTATCGCAGATGAAAATGTCTATGTGGATGTTTATACCGAAGAAAAGGGAATCCCCAT
>JAFOGM010000205.1 GCA_017386805.1 Bacillota bacterium | reverse complement strand
AGATCTTCGCCAGAGTCTTTAAGTCAGAGGCAGCCAGCGCATCCTGGGTGCTGACGATGGCCTTGAAATTGGGGCAAGGATCGTTTTCGTAGGTTGCCAGCGCGAAGGTCAGCAGCGGACGAATACTGATACCGTAACCAACTTCCAGGGTGTGCAGGTTATCGTAACGGGTACAGATACGGATGACATTGGCGATGCAGGCGGTATTCCCGGCAGCTGCCCCCATCCACAGGATATCGTGATTCCCCCACTGAATATCCACGCGGTGATGTTCTTTCAGAGCGTTCAGAACGCGGTCTGCATTGTCCCCTCTGTCGAAAATGTCGCCTAATACGTGGAGGCGATGTACCGCCAGAACGGAAATCATTCCGGACATCTGGATAATGAAATCATCGGCCACACGGGTTTCGATGATGGTATCGATCAGCGTTTCTTTGTAATTTTCTTTTCCATGGGCCACAGTATCGCCGTACAACAGTTCTTCGATGATGTAGGCGTATTCCTGGGGCATTCTCTTGCGAACGTAGGCTCTGGTGAACTTCACGGTCACCGCAGACAGCAGAGTGATCAATCTCTGCAGCGTCTTCTTGTAGAACGGTCCCATATCAAAGCCCTGCTTCTTCAGCAGTTCCAGTTTTTCTTCCGGATAGTAGATCAGAGTTGCCAGTGCTTTTCGCTCTTCTACACTGACATAGCCTCCGAAGGTTTCGTCGATTTTCAGCTTGATCGCCCCGGATGCATTTTTCAGAATGTGCTGGAAGGCATCATATTCCCCGTGAATATCACTGATGAAATGTTCCGTTCCCTTGGGCAGATTCTGAATGGCAGTCAGATTGATGATCTCGGTACTGGCCTCCTCGATGGTCCGGTACTTTGTGGATAACAGTTCCAAATATTTCAGATCGCTCTGGTTTAATTCCATGGTCATATCCTCTCGTTTTCTCGCTCATACCTCCGACTCTCCATGGAGCCGGACCCTTTTATCCTCGTTCTTTCATTGTATCACATCTGCACAAAAAAAGAACGGCGAATCCCGCCGTTCTCTTAATTTTTCCACGTTTTTCTTATTTGCAAGCGTCTACGAAAGCCTGGAAGATCGTCTTGTGTTCCGGATACTTCTGGAACAGGAATTCCGGATGCCACTGAACGCCGCAGTAGAACTTCATTCCCGGAGCCCAATAAGATTCCACCAGGTCTCCTCCCTTGGAGATGGCCTGTACTTCCAGTCCTTCTGCCAGGTCTTTTACCGCCTGATGATGCAGGGTGTTTACACCCAGGACTTCCTTACCGATCCACTGGTGCAGCGGGGTTCCTTCCACGATATCAACGTCGTGATAGGGCTTGATTGCCGGCTTGGGCATGGTATGGTCGCAGTCTTCCGGATGCTGAGATGCCAGGTCCTGATACAGGGTTCCGCCCATGGCTACATTCATGAGCTGCATCCCTCTGCAGATACCCAGACAGGGCTTATTCAGAGCAATGGCCTTCTTCAGAACGGACATTTCGGTGTGATCTCTGTTGGGAGTCAGGATACCGCTTTCAATTACAACTTCTTCCCCATATAATCTGGGGTCGATGTCCGGACCGCCGGTGATCAGGAAACCGTCCAGACGGCTCATGATTTCGTCCATGTCTTCATCCTTGTTGGTCAGCGGCAGGATCACAGGGATACCGCCTGCAGCCATAACACCCTTCATATATCCGGGAATCATCCAGTAGCTCATCAATCTGTCATCGTACAGCGGTGTAATACCAATCATCGGTTTTTTCATAGCTCATTCTCCTTTTCGCTTCGACAAGTGATGTTTATTTGTTCATAACCTGATCCACTTCGTTCTGAGCGGCTACCAGGTTTTCACTGCAATAGATCTTACGCAGCTTGGGTTTTTCGATCTTTCCGGTGGGATTTCTGGGAATATCCGCAAAGATGATCTGCTTCGGTCTCTTGTAACGGGGAAGCTGCTTACAGAAGCTGTTGACTTCGTCTTCGGTGCAAGTCTTACCTTCCTTGATTTCGATGATCGCTGCGGTGATTTCCCCCAGACGCTTATCGGGAAGACCGATGACAGCCACGTCCTTGATGGCATCGTGGGCTCTCAGGAAGTCTTCGATCTGCACGGGGTAGATGTTTTCCCCGCCGGAGATGATAACGTCCTTCTTACGGTCAACCAGGAAGATGAAGCCGTCTTCGTCTTCCTGCGCCATATCGCCGGTGAAGAGCCAGCCGTCTCCCAGAACTTCGGCAGTTGCCTTGGGGTCGTTATAGTAGCAAGTCATCAGGCCGGGGCCGCGAACGGCCAGTTCGCCTACGTCACCGCGCGCCACATCGCAGCGGTTTTCGTCCACGATACGGGTTTCCCAACCGTACCCTGCCTTACCGATGGCGCCGACTTTGTGGATGTTTTCCACGCCCAGATGAACACAGCCCGGTCCGATGGATTCGGAAAGGCCGTAGTTGGTATCGTACTGATGGCCGGGGAACTTTTCCTGCCAGCGACGGATCAAGCTGGGCGGTACAGGCTGCGCACCGATGTGCATCAGTCTCCACTGATCCAGCTGATAGCTGCTCAGATCAATGTCACCGCGGTCGATGGCATCCAGCATATCCTGTGCCCAGGGAACCAGGAGCCATACGATGGAGCATTTTTCCTTGGATACCGCATCCAGAATCGCTTCCGGCTGTGTTCCCTTCAGCAGGACACCCTTGGCGCCCACCAGGAAGCTGCCGAACCAGTGCATCTTTGCCCCGGTGTGGTACAACGGCGGGATACAGAGGAACACGTCATCCTTGGTCTGATGATGATGTGCCTGTTCTGTACGGCAGGCATGCAGTAAACTTTCGTGATTATGTAAAATCGCCTTGGGGAAGCCTGTGGTCCCGGAGGAGAAGTAAATTGCAGCATCGTCCTGATCGTTGATTTCCACCTTGGGATACTGGCTGGAACAGTTAGCAGTCAGTTCGCTGTAGCTTTCTGCGAAGCTGGGGCAATGGTCGCCCACGAAGATCAGCAGTCGGTGTTCACTGATATTATCTGCAATTTCTTCCACACGGCCGATGAATTCCGGTCCGAAGACCAGAACATCCACTTCCGCCAGATTCAGGCAGTATTCGATTTCGTCGGAGGCATAACGGAAGTTCAGAGGAACCACCAATGCTCCGGTCTTCAAAATACCGAAGTAGATTGGGAGCCATTCCAGACAGTTCATCAGAAGGATCGCAACCTTGTCCCCCTTCTTGACACCGCGGGAAATCAGCATGTTCGCAAAGCGGTTTGCCTTTTCGTCGAAAACGTTCCAGGTGATCTCACGACGATAATAGGACACCGCACTGGGCTGCATCAGGTCGTATTCCTTCCAGGTCACACGACGGGTTTCTTTTACTTCCGGGTTGATTTCCACTAAACAAATGTCATTTCCAAATTCCGCACAGTTTTTTGCCAGGATATCTGTAATTGGCATGATACTCTCCTCCTAAGTTATGCGTTCTGCGCCTTGCGCAGTTTCTTTTCTTTCGCAGCTACGATCAGGTTGCAGAGCAGACCCACCGCAGCGAAGCCCAGACCCACCAGGAAGGCGGTGTCGTAGACGCCGGTGTTTTCCAGTATTTTAGCAGCTAACGGAGTTGCAATCAAGCTGGAAATTCCGTAAACGGTAAAGACGATACCGTAGTTTTCTGTAATGTATTTTGCGCCGAACAGGTTGGATGTCAGCGGCGCCATCAGAGAAGCAAGACCGCCGTAACAGAACATCACCAGAACCATGGACGCTACGAAGGGAACGGTCACATGGAACAGGAACATGCCCGCCATACCAGCCACCATACAGCAGT
>JAFOGM010000204.1 GCA_017386805.1 Bacillota bacterium | reverse complement strand
GTGGCACTGAAGGTGGAAAACTACAATGTAGCCTTCGATGATACCCTGCTGGAAAACGTCAGCTTTGAGATCAAAGCGGGCCAGAAGGTAGCCATCGTCGGTCCCAACGGTACCGGTAAGACTACACTGCTGCGTGAGATCTGGAAGAACCAGAATCCGGCCATCCAGATGGGGGAAGACGTGAAGGTTGGCTTCTTATCTCAGCTTCACGGCGAAATGCTGGACGGCGAACATACCATTTTTGATGAATTCATGAACCCCGGCTTTGAAAAGAGAAGCCAGGTAAGAGAATTCATGAAGGACTACTATTTCGAAGGGGATGTTCTGAAGCAGAAGATCAAGGAGTTCTCCGGCGGGGAACAGAACCTGCTGCAGCTGGCAAAAATCGCTGTCAGCGATGCCAACTTCCTGATCCTGGACGAACCCACCAGCCATCTGGATACCTATTCTCAGATCGCGCTGGAAAGAGCGATCGAAAAGTATCAGGGTACCGTACTGATGGTATCCCATGACTTCTATAATATTGTAAACTGCTGCGATTACGTTCTCTTCGTGGACAACAAGACCGTTCGTTCCATGCGTATGAGAAACTTCCGCAAGATGGTTTATGATAAGCACTTCAAGGTGGAATATCTGGAACTGGAACAGAAGAAGAAGGATCTGGAAACCAGAACCGCTTAGGCACTGGAAAAGAAAGACTTCCAGCTGGGCAGAGAACTGTGCGACAAACTGGAAGTCATCGTAAATCAGATGTAATTGTTGATTGAGGCAACTAGCCGCGTTCCGCGGCGGTTGCCTTTTTAAATTCCTCGTTGATTTCGGCCAGAAGCTGCGGATCTTCGATGACATCGGCTGCGGTCATGACGAGACCCAGGATGTTGAGCTTCATGGCTTCCAAAGCGAAGGGACGAATGGACGCTTCGCGGAATTCCGGAGTGTGGGTGGGGAAGCGTTCTTCGCCGGGTGCGTAGATATTGAAGTCGTTATGGATGGACGGACAAGCGTGGCTTACGTTCCCTACGTCGGTGGAGTAAGGACCTTCGATTCCGGGCTTGATATCGGTGATCCCCAACGCGTTCAGATTTTTGTTCAGCTGTTTCTGCAGTCTCTGATTGGTGATCATATCGAAGTAGCTGGGTTCATAGTTACTGATTTCCAACTGCGCTCCGGTAGCCAAAGCACCGGCTCTGGCGCAGTTTTTCACCTTTTCCGCCAGTTCCTGCATGTAAGCTAAGGTTTTGGCTCTCAAAGAGAACTGAGCCACCGCCCTCTCGGGAACGATGTTGGCAGCTACGCCGCCTTCGGTGATGATTCCGTGCATTCTTACGGTGGAGGGAACGTGTTCTCTCAGAGCGTTGATGCTGTGGAAGGTAGCCAGACAAGCGTCCAGTGCGTTGATGCCTTTTTCCGGAGCTGCCGCTGCGTGGGAGGGCTTTCCTAAGAAGACGAACTGCAGGTCTTCTTCCGCTAAGGAAGAACCGCTTTCCACATCGTCATCGTAAGGATGGGAGCTGAGAGTCAGGTCACAGTCGTCAAAAGCGCCCATTTCCGCCATGAGGACCTTACCGCCTACGGTTTCTTCCGCAGGGGTTCCGTAGACGATGACGCGGCCGCCGATTTCGTCCACGATCTTCGATAACAGGATCCCGGCACCGGAGGCGGTTGCCCCTACTAAGTTATGGCCACAGCCGTGACCCATGCCGGGAAGGGCATCGTATTCCGCCAAAAAGCCGATAGCAGGACCGGGCTTTTTCGAATCGTAGTCAGCACGGAAGGCGGTGGGGATTCCTAAATACGCATCGGTGAAGGTGAAACCGTGTTCCAAAAGCAGAGCTTTATGTGCAGCCACGGCTTTGAATTCTTCGTTTCCCATTTCGGGGTTATCGTAAATGTACTTGTTCAGCTGTACAAGGCTCTCGTGCAGAGGCTCATACAGGGGGAGTAACTGTTCTTTTTTCATGGTATCGTATTTGGCTTTTTTCTATTGAAATTAACGGATATCTGCGGTGGCCAGTTCGTATTCCGCTTTGACAGCTGCCAGAAGTTCCGGTTCTAAAATGATGTTCAGACCGGTCATGGCCTGGGCAACCACGTTCTTGCGCATGGCTTCCAAAGCTGCGGGGCGCAGTGTGGCATCGCGGAATTCTCTGGTGTGAGGCGGGAAGGTCTGTTCGCCTTCCGCGAAGATGTTATAGTCATTGTGAGCGGTGGGGCATACATAGCTGACATTACCAACGTCGCTGGAACCGGAGATTGCGTGAGCTTTCTTGATGTTGGTGACACCCACTTCGTTCAGATTTTTGGTGTGACGTTCCTGCAGAGTGGTGTTGGTCAACAGGTCATCGTAGCCCAGTTCGAAATTGGTGATTTCCAGTTCCGCACCAGCTGCTAACGCGCCGGCCTTTGCACAGTTCTTTACCTTTTCCACCACTTCCTTCAGATACGCTTTCTTTGTGGTTCTCACGTAGAACTGAGCTACCGCCCGCTCGGGAACGATATTGGCAGCAACGCCGCCTTCTTTTACGATGCCGTGGATTCGGGTGGAGGACAGAAGGTGTTCTCTCAGTGCGTTGATGTTGTGGAAGGTGGCCAGACAAGCATCCAGAGCGTTGATGCCTTTTTCAGGGGCAGCTGCTGCATGGGACGGCTTTCCGGTGAAGGTGAACTGCAGAGGTTCCAGGGCCAGGGAAGTACCGCTTTCCAGGTCCTCATCCATGGGATGGGAGATCAGAACCACGTCGATGTCGTCGAAGGCTCCGTTTTCGGCAAAGGTCACTTTCCCGCCGCTGGTTTCTTCTGCAGGGGTACCGCCGATGACAACGCGGCCGCCCACTTCGTCGATGACCTTGGATAATAAGATGCCGGAACCGGTGGATACGGTACCTAAGATGTTATGGCCGCAGCCATGACCGATTTCCGGAAGGGCATCGTACTCTGCCAGATAACATACGGTGGGACCGGGTTTTCCGGAGTCGTAGGTAGCACGGAAGGCGGTGGGGAGACCCAGATAGCCCACTTCCACGTCGAAGCCATGCTTCTTTAAAAGTTCAGCGTGAGCAGCACAAGCCTTGAATTCTTCGTGGCCCAGTTCCGGATTTTCACAGATGTATTTGCTCAGCGCGGCCAGTTCTTCGTGGAGCGGTTCGTAAAGTTCGAAAAATGTTTTTGCATTCATAGGATTCAGATCCTTTCTATATGATATGGGACGTATGTTCTGCGAAAAGGAGCGCCGGAGGTTGTCCGGCGCTCGCTGTGTTTCAAATGAAGTTTTTCTTTGACGTTCGATTTACTTTCTGAAGACAGCGGTTTCCTTATCGAATTCGGCTCTGATTTCAGCCAGCAGTTCGGGATCACAGATGATGTCCGCACCGGTCATTGCCAGAGCCACAACGTTCTTTCTCATGGCTTCCAGAGCGGGAGCTTTCAGAGTTGCATCTGCGAATTCTCTGGTATGGGTGGGGTAGGTCTGTTCGCCTTCCGCGAAGATGCAGTAATGGTTGTGGATGGTGGGGCATACGTAGCTTACGTTACCAACGTCGGTGGAACCGCCCGGACCCTTGGGAACGGAAATGTTGGTGATGCCAACTTCGTTCAGGTTCTTGTTCAGAGCCTTCTGCAGTCTCTGGTTGGTCAGCAGGTCATCGTAGGGGAATTCGAACTGGCTGATTTCCAGACCAGCACCGGCAGCCAGTGCACCAGCCTTAGCGCAGTTGATCACCTTTTCGGTGACTTCCTGATTGTACAGCTTCTTGGTGGTTCTTACGTAGAACTGAGCCACAGCGCGTTCCGGAACGATGTTTGCAGCAACGCCGCCTTCCTTAATGATACCGTGGATTCTGGTGGAGGACAGAACGTGTTCTCTCAGAGCGTTTACGGAGTGGAACAGAGCCAGGCAAGCGTCTAAAGCGTTGATGCCCTTTTCGGGAGCAGCCGCTGCGTGGGAGGGTTTACCGGTGAAAGTAAATTCCAGAGGATTCAGTGCCAGGGAGGTGCCGCTTTCTTCGTCCTTGTCATAGGGGTGAGAAATCAGGGCAACGTCGATATCATCGAAAGCGCCGTTGTTAGCGAAGGTAACCTTACCGCCGCAGGTTTCTTCTGCAGGAGTACCGCCGATGACAACCTTACCGCCGATTTCACCGACGATCTTGGATAACAGGATACCAGCGCCTGCGGATACAGTACCCAGATGGTTGTGACCGCAGCCATGACCTACGCCAGGCAGGGCATCATATTCAGCTAAGTAGCAGATGGTTGCACCGGGTTTTCCGGAATCGAATTCTGCACGGTAAGCGGTGGGAGTACCCAGATAGCCAACTTCCACTTCGAAGCCATGCTTCTTCAGCAGTTCGGTATGAGCTACACAGGCCTTATATTCTTCATTTCCCAGTTCCGGATTTTCGTAGATATACTTGGACAGGGCTTCTAGTTCATCCTTCAGAGGTTCGTACAGATCGAAAAATTTCTTAGCTTCCATAATATTTCTCCTTTCGATTTACAGCCCCATGGTCTGAATGTGGGATAAAGAACCGTAACGCGCCAGAGCGCTTTCATACATATCCTTATCATAGAATTGGCACTGACCGGCGGTATAAGCTTTGGCAACTTCCAGCAGGAAGCGGGCAGCTTCTTCCACATCGGCATAGTGTGAAGCACCGGTTGCACATCCAG
>JAFOGM010000203.1 GCA_017386805.1 Bacillota bacterium | reverse complement strand
TGCTACCATGCCTATCATGGTTCCGCTGGCTGACGTACTGGGCCTGACTCGTCAGACTGCAGTTATGTGCTTCCAGTTCGGTGACGGTTTCACCAACTCCATCATCCCGACTTCCTCTACTCTGATGGCTAACCTGGGTACTGCTAACATCACTTACGACAAGTATGTTAAGTTCATCCTGCCCCTGATGGGTATCTGGTTCGCTCTGGGTATCGTATTCGTAGTAATTGCTACTATGATCGGTTACGGTCCGTTCTAATCGAATCGAAACGTCAATGTGCTGAATATTGCTTCGGCAACCAAGCGCCCCGCTTCCTGCGGGGCGCTTTTTTTAGCGGTTGTCAGGGACTGGCCGGGTATGGTAAAATTATGACAATAATCTAAAAATTCATCCCCGAGGAGGAGTATCATTATGTGGAATATCGAACAATTTCGTAAAGACTTAGAGTATGTAGTAAATATCGACAGCGGAAGCTTCGACCGTGACGGCGTGGCTGAAGTGGGTAAGTTCTTCGAAGAAAAGTGCAAAGCCATGGGCCTGATCACCAAAGTGAACGATGAAACCCAGACTCTGGAAGCAAGAACTCACGAAGACGGTCCCATCGACATCCTGATGCTGGGTCACATGGATACCGTATTCCCCAAGGGTACTGTAGCGGAAAGACCCTATAGAGAAGAAGGAAACTTAGCTTACGGTCCCGGCGTAGCTGACATGAAGGCAGGCCTTCTGATCATGACCACCCTGACCGAACGACTGAAGAAGGAATATCCGGACATGAGAATCTGTCTGGCCTTCAACGGGGAAGAAGAAATCGGTTCTCTGAGAACCCGCGACTGGATGATCGGCCTGGGTAAGCAGAGCCGTCACGCCTTCGTATTCGAACCGGGCAGAGCCGGCGGCGCTATGGTAATGAAGAGAAAGGGGAACATCGACCTGATCCTGAAGTTCCACGGTGTGGCTGCTCACGCAGGCATCGCTCCGGAAAAGGGCTTCAGTGCTGTTACCGAAATGGCACACTGGATCATCGAGCTGAACAAGATGCAGAACCTGGAAGTGGGTACTTCCGTAAACGTAGGTCTGGTAAAGGGTGGTACCGCATCCAACGTGGTTCCCGATTATGCAGAATGCATGGTTGACCTGCGCTTCGAACGCATGGAAGAAATGGAAAAGGTGCAGGCTCGCGTAGCTGAACTGGAAAAGAACCTGTTCGTTCCCAACGTGACGGTAGACGTGGAATACCAGGGTATCTTCGGACCCATGAATCCTTCCGACGCCACCAAGGCGCTGATCGAAAAGACCAATGCCAAGGCAGCAGAATTGGGCCAGACCATCGAATGGGTGGCTACCGGCGGCGTATCCGATGCGAACCACATCGGCGCTCTGGGTGTACCGACCCTGTGCGGCTGCGGCCCCGTAGGCGGAAACACTCACAATCAGGCAGAATTCCTGGAACTGGACACCATTGAACAGAGACTGGATCTGTTCTATGCGCTGATGCCGGAACTGGTATAAAGGTAAGGAGAGGGTACGATGAAGTTTAAGTATGTACACAACAATATCAATGTATTGAATCTGGAAAAGTCCGTGGAGTTCTATGAAAAGGCTCTGGGAATGACCGTGGCTCGTGTGAAGGAAGCTGCTGACGGAAGCTTTAAGCTGACCTTCCTGACCGATGCAGTCGGAATCCATCAGATCGAGCTGACCTGGCTGAGAGACTGGGACAGACCCTACAATCTGGGGGACAATGAGATCCACATGGCTTTCGTTGTAGACGATTATGACGCAGCGCATGAACTGCACAAGGAAATGGGCTGCATCTGCTACGAAAACGAAGGGATGGGCCTGTATTTCATCAATGATCCGGATGGATACTGGATCGAAATCATTCCGGAAAACAGATAAGATAATAAAGAGAGACTGTTCCGCAGAGCGCGGAGCAGTCTTTTTTTTGATGAAATTTTCGAAAAACTTCACCAATTTTACATGAAAACGTAGTATGATAGGTTTAAAGACTGTTTAAACTGGGAATATATTAAAAAATGTTGGATATAGGAAAGGAGATCGCATTATGGAAATTCAACTGCAGGAATTGATTGAGCAGATAAAAAAAGATGGGGTGGAAGCGGCTGAAACGGAGGCGGAAGCGATCCTGAATGCGGCGAAAGCAGAAGCTGAAAAAATCATTGCAGATGCCCAGGACAAGGCAGACAAGATGCTGCAGAACGCCAAGCTGGAAAATGAACGTATGGTAAAGTCCAGCGAGGATGCGATCCGTCAGGCTGGAAGAAACTTATTGATTTCCTTCAGAGAAAGCGTTTCCAGAGAGCTGAATGTCATCGTTGGAGAAACCGTAACTGCGGCATACTCCTCGGAAGACTTTGAAAAACTCGTTATGACAGCTGTCGATAACTGGTCCAGAAAACCGGACGTGGACGATTTGTCCGTGATTTTAAATACAGAAGACCTGGAAAAGATGGAAGGAACCATGCTGGCAGCCTTAAAAGATCGAATGATGCAGGGTGTGACCCTGAAGGCCAACGATAACTTTGACGGCGGTTTCCGTATTGCTGTGAACGAAGGCAGCGCATACTATGACTACTCTGCGGAAGCGGTTGTGGATATGCTGTCCAGTTATCTGAGTCAGAAAGTAACGGTACTTTTGAAAGAGGCGGAATAACTATGGCTGAATATTATTTTATGTCACAGCTGCCATCCCTGGATGGGATCGGTGAGCAGATGGCGCTGCCCATAGCGGAAGAACGGTTTCAGGAGCTTTGTCACCGGTTTCTGGGAAAAAAGGCGCAGAAGGAAATTGAGAATCTGACTTTGATTCCTTCCAGAAGCCCTGAGAAATCCAGCTCGGCCCTGGTGGAAGCCTGGAATGAAGGCGAGCGGAATCTGCGGCTGGCTCTGGGGAAAGTGCGGGCAGATAAATTGAAAAAATCCTTTGATTGGGAGAATGGATATTTACCGTCGGAACTGATCAAGGTAGCGCGAATGGCAGTGGAAATGGAAAGCCCCATGGAAGCGGAGAAATTCCTGAACCAATACCGCATGGACTTTCTGGAAAGCCTGCGGCCTATGGATACGTTTTGTGAGGATTCCGTATTCTACTACGGTCTGAAACTGAAGCTGATGATGCGCATCAGACAGTTTGACGAAGCGCTTGGAGAAGCAGCATACAAAGAAATTTATAACTCCATCATGAATGGGGATAGGTTGGAGGGTCTGCAATGATCGGAAAGACAGGAAAGGTAGTAAGTGTAAATGGGAACATGGTCTCCGTCGAATTTGACGGAAATGTTTCCATGAATGAAATATGTTATGTAAAAGTTGACGGCATCGCTCTGAAGAGCGAAGTCATCCGTATCCGCGGAAAGGTTGCCCAGATCCAGGTTTATGAAATGACCAACGGGATCAAGTACGGCGACGAAGTGGAATTCACCGGAGATATGCTGTCGGCTGAACTGGGACCGGGCCTGTTAGGACAGGTATACGACGGACTGCAGAATCCTCTTCCGGTACTGGCAGAACAGGCGGGCTGGTTCCTGGAACGAGGGAACTACGCAGATGGTCTGGATGTCAATAAGGAATGGGAATTCACCCCCACCGCAAAGCGAGGCGATAAGCTGAGAGCGGGGATGTATATCGGTACCGTTCCGGAAGGTCCCTTCACCCACAAGATCTTCGTTCCCTTCTATCTGTTGGGAACCTATACATTGAAAACCATCGTTCCCCAGGGAAAGTACACCGTAAGAAGCACCGTGGCTGTCATCACCGATGAGCGCGGAAGAGACATTCCCGTGACTCTGTCCTTCAAGTGGCCCGTAAAGCGTGCAGTGAAGTGCTACAGCGAACGTCTGGCTCCCGTGGAAACCATGGAAACCAAGGTGCGTCTGATCGACTCCTTCTTCCCGGTTGCCAAGGGCGGAACCTACTGTATCCCGGGACCCTTCGGCGCAGGTAAGACCGTACTGCAGCACACCACCTCAAAGTATGCGGATGTGGACATCGTAATCATCGCAGCCTGCGGCGAACGT
>JAFOGM010000202.1 GCA_017386805.1 Bacillota bacterium | reverse complement strand
TCACCGATAAGATCGTCAGTGAAAATCATCTGACCACGCTGATGATCACCCACAACATGCGCGATGCCATTGCCCACGGCAACCGGCTGATCATGATGCAGGAGGGCCGCATCATCCTGGACATCGAAGGGGAAGAAAAGAAAAAGCTGACAGTAGAAGACCTGCTGAAGCGCTTCGCCCAGACCAGCGGCGAGGAATTCTCCAACGACCGCGCCATTCTGGCATAACCTATCAATGCAAAACTCCCGACCTGTGATGCAGGTCGGGAGTTTTGTTCTGGTTCATTGTTGAGGCGACCAATGGTCGACCTACATTCATGTATTGAAATCATCTTTGGACATGGCTTCGTATGAAACCATAGCTGCCTGGGGATCCTTGGTGCATTCCATGCGCCAAAGGGGCGTTTGTTCCATCAGTTTGTCCACCAGGGTAAGATACATCTGCTCCATCCCCTCCGGGCAATAGCCCTGATGGCGCAGCATGGAAGCAGCCTGCTGCGGGGTGATCCTGCTGATCCGGTTTTCTGTCCCCCGTTCCAGAATACAGATGCCCTGCAGGGGAACGGATACATTGCTGTCCAGCCCGTGCTTGCCGCTCCAGGGGCTTCCATGGGCGGTAACGCCGTCTTCTCCCAGTTCCAGGAAGGGCTTGTCGTCATTGACCATCACCGCACGGTTTCCGAAGACCTGCCGCCACAGCCGGGTATGTGTGGATTTTCCGGTGCCGCATTTGGCTGTGAAGAGATAAGCTTTCCCATCCACCGCCACGGTGCTGCCGTGTATCAGCAAAATCTCATGCCGGAACAACTGCTCCGCCACCTTCCGCTGGATCACCGCCCGCTCCAGAAAGGGATCGGTGAAGGTGCGGTATCGGATGCCTTCTTCCTCCGCCTCCCGCCGCAAGGCTGCCTGCTCTGCGGCCAGCTCCTGCCGGAAGACCTCCACCGTAAATTCCGGTTCCTCCCGGCTTAGATACCGGCTGCAATAATCCCGGGTACTTTCAAACAGGGAACAGACCTGGGCAGTATGCCCGGCAATGCAAATATTGAACTGCGCCATGGCTTACCCCGCCATTTCTTCCCGAAGCTCTGCCATCATGCTTCGAAGATCGCAGAAGACTCCCGGATCCCCGGATTTTTCTTTTCCCTTACTTCCCATGTCTGCTTCCCGCAGATCGATCAGCTGCTCCATGGCTTCCCAGCCCATGGACGCAACCTGACCGCGCAGGGTCTGCCTGTCCGGTCCCAGTTTGATCATGTGGCTTCCGATCAGGAAAGTCACCCGGTTGCGCATCTCCTCCGGCGCCCCAAGCCGGCGCAAAATGGCATCTGCCATTCGGGCGCTTTCCGGGGCATGACCGTAAAAATGCCCCCGCCCGGTTTCATCCTGGGTAAAGGTGGGGATCTTTCCCACATCATGCAGCAGCGCCGCCCAGCGCAGTGTCACGTCCTTCGGCACCTTTGCCACCACATGGGCAATATGGGTGTACAGATCATAGCTGTGGTGGGGGCTGCGCTGGTCAAAGCCGATGGTGGGTGCCAGCTCCGGTATCGCCGCAGCCAAAGCCCCGGCTTGTTCCAGCATATCCTCCAGCTCCAGCTGGGGCAGAATCTGGCAAAGCAGTGGAAACACCTCTTCCTGGGGTAATTCCTTTAAATAATCCAATGTCTTCACAGGCAACCCCCCGTTATGTTTCTTTCTCTTCCCGCTCCTCCGGTTCCGGCTTGGGTTTTGGAGTCAGGGTGCAGATATCCGTCATTGCCCAGACGATGCCGCCTAAGAGCAGCCAGGGATATCCGGTGGTTGCCAGCTCTGCCGCCAGCAGGTAAACGGCAGCCATTGCCATAAACAGCTGCATCCGCCGCCGTCCCATGCCCACATCAAAGCCGGCAGTATAGTAGGCAAACAACGCCAGCGCCATGCCGCCCAGCAGGGCAAATCCGTAATCCTGCCTCACTGTAATTAAGTTAGGGCATACCTGCTCTAACTTAATTACTATTTTTACGAAATGGAGGCGAATGCCTTGGATCAATTCTTACAACAGATTGTAAACGGTCTGTCCCTCGGTAGTACCTATGCGCTGATCGCTTTGGGTTATACCATGGTTTACGGTATCATCAAGCTGATCAACTTCGCCCACGGTGACATCTACATGCTGGGCGCTTATATCGGATTCGCAGTAATAACAAAACTCGGTCTGGGCTTCTTCCCCGCGCTGATCATTGCCATGGTATTATGCGCAATCATCGGTATCCTGACAGAACGCATCGCATACAAGCCGCTGCGTAACTCTGCAAGAATCACTCTGCTGATCACCGCCATCGGTGTATCTTTCTTCATGGAATACGTTATGGTTTACTTCGTTGGTGCCAACGTAAGAGCATTCCCTGACATCATTCCCAAGACTCAGTATCACCTGGGCAACGTTGTGATCAACTTACAGCAGGTCGTAATCCTGTGCACAACCATCGCGCTGATGGTGCTGTTACAGTTCATCGTACACAAGACCAAGATCGGTAAGGCCATGAGAGCCGTATCCGCAGACAGAGACGCTGCAGAACTGATGGGGATCAATGTAAACCGTACCATCTCTGCAACCTTCGCTATCGGTTCCGCTCTGGCTGGTGCCGGCGGTGTTATGGTAGGTATGTTCTATAACTCCATCAATCCGCTGATGGGTATGATGCCCGGTCTGAAGGCCTTCGTTGCCGCAGTATTCGGCGGTATCGGTATCATCCCCGGCGCTATGATCGGCGGTTTCGGTATCGGTCTGATCGAAACACTGGTTTCCGGTTACGGAAGCTCTATGTATAAAGACGCTGTCGTATTTGCGATTCTGATTTTAGTTCTGATCTTCAAGCCTGCGGGCCTGTTAGGTAAGAACACCAGAGAGAAGGTGTAACTCATGGATGTGAAGCAGGAAAGAAAACGAAATATCATTATCGGCCTGGTTCTCGCTGTGGGTTCCTTCGCCATCATTCAGGGTCTGATCATGGCTGGTGTGATCCGTTCTTACCAGATGGTAACGGTTGCTACCATTTGTATCAACATCATCCTGGCTGCAGGTCTGAATCTGGTTACCGGTTTTACCGGCCAGTTCTCTTTAGGTCACGCTGGCTTCATGGCTATCGGTGCCTATGTATGTGCAATTTTCACTTTGTCCAACAATAGTATGGGCAACTTCTTCCTGGGTACTCTGCTGGGTGCGATCCTGGCGGCTGTATTTGGGGTTCTGATCGGTATCCCCACCCTGCGTCTGAAGGGTGACTACCTGGCAATCGCTACCCTGGGCTTTGCGGAAATCATCCGTATTTTCGCACAGAACATGACCATCACCGGTGGTGCTGCTGGTCTGAGCGGTATCCCCAAGATGACCAGCTGGCCCATGCTGTGGGCGTTTACCGTTGGTACTCTGGTACTGATCTTAGCGTTCATCAAGAGCTCCCATGGAAGAGCCTGCATCGCGATCCGCGAAGACGAAATCGCTGCAGAATCCATGGGTGTCAACACAACTAAGTATAAGGTAATGGCCTTTGCCATCGGCGCATTCTTCGCAGGCATCGGCGGTGCATTATATGCTTCCACTTTCTATATTCTGAAGCCCACCACCTTTGGTTTTATGAAGTCCATCGAGATCCTGATGATCGTCGTACTGGGCGGTATGGGAAGCATGACTGGTACCGTTGTAGCTTCTGCCGTTCTGGCTGTTATCACTATGCTGTTACAGTCCTTCTCCGAACTGCGTATGGTTCTGTATGCAATCATGCTGGTTGCAATCATGCTGTTCCGTCCGCAGGGCCTGATGGGCAGCCGCGAATTATCCATTCCCGGTTTCACTGCAAAGCGTCAGAAGAAGGCGCCCAAGGAAAAGTAGGAGGTACGAAGGATGGCATTATTAACAGTAAAAAATCTGACAAAATCCTTCGGTGGTCTGACTGCGGTTTCTGATGTAAACATGCAGATCGAACAGGGCGAACTGGTCGGCCTGATCGGCCCTAACGGCGCCGGTAAGACCACACTGTTCAACCTGCTGACCGGGGTTTACGAACCCACCACCGGTAAGGTCATTCTGAACACAAACGGAAAAGAAAGAGAAATCCAGGGCAAGAAGCCCTATAACATCTGCGGTGAAGGCGTTGCCCGTACCTTCCAGAACATTCGTCTGTTCAAGGAACTGACCGTTCTGGATAACGTCCGCATTGCGATGCACCAGCGCGTTGGCTACAACATGGTGGATGCATTCTTCCACACACCGAAATACGTGAAGGAAGAACAGCGCATGATCAAGGAAGCGGAAGAACTGCTGGACATCTTCCATCTGTCTCACAAGAAGTTCGAAAAGGCAAAGAACCTGCCCTACGGTGAACAGAGACATCTGGAAATCGTTCGTGCTATGGCTACCAAGCCGGACCTGCTTCTGCTGGACGAACCTGCTGCAGGTATGAACCCCAACGAAACCGCTGCACTGACCGATACCATCGCTCAGCTGCGCCGCGATTTCGGCCTGACCATTCTTCTGATCGAACACGATATGTCTCTGGTTATGAAGATTTGCGAACGCATCTACGTACTGAACTACGGTCAGATGTTAGCAAAGGGTACTCCGGATGAGATCCGAAACAATAAACAGGTTATCGAAGCGTACCTGGGAGAGGAGAGATAAGCCATGCTTGAGATTAAAAATTTAAACTTACATTATGGCGTTATCCACGCTCTGAAGGACATTTCCCTGACTGTAAATGACGGTGAAATCGTTACCCTGATCGGTGCCAACGGTGCTGGTAAGACTTCCACCCTGAGAGCGATCTCCGGTCTGGAAAAGATCACCGATGGTGAAATCCTGCTGGACGGTCAGTCCCTGGCAGGTATCCCGGCTCCGAAGCGCGTATCTATGGGGATCTCTCAGGTTCCCGAAGGTCGTCGTATCTTCCCGGACATGTCCGTATTTGAAAACCTGGAAATGGGTGCTTATCTGAGAAACGATAAGGAAGAGATCAAGCGCGACATGGAAATGGTTTACAGCCACTTCCCCATCCTGGGTGTTAGAAGTAAGCAGATGGCTGGTACCTTATCCGGCGGTGAACAGCAGATGCTGGCTATGGGCCGTGCTTTGATGTCCCGTCCGAAGATCCTGCTGCTGGACGAACCTTCCATGGGTCTGGCTCCCATCCTGGTTCAGGAAATCTTCAACATCATCAAGGTTATCAATGCAACCGGAACCACCGTACTGCTGGTGGAACAGAATGCGAACATGGCTCTGTCCATCGCAGACCGCGGTTACGTTATCGAAACTGGTTCCATCGTACTGTCCGGTACTGGTAAGGAACTGGCTTCCAGTGAAGCTGTTCGTAAGGCTTACCTGGGCGGTTGATTTAAAAGTGAAGGCTCGCGTTTTTACGCGGGCCTTTTTTAAAAGGGGGAAAAAAGATGGGAAAACTACATTATAGGGGAAAGTTCAGCGGGAATGTGAAGGATCTTCCCCAGAGAGAACATCCGCGGGGGGCTGTGAAGTTCAAGGAAGCGGAGAATCCGGTGCAGTTGGCGAAGCAGGTTGCCGGATGGTCGTTTGTGGTCCTGGTTGTGGGAATTGTAGGATTGTTCCTGCGAGGAGGGTTTCAGGCCTGGAGTTTCTGGGGATGCTTGGCAACGGCGCTGATTTTATTTCCGCATGAATTTTTACATGGTTTGTGTTTTAAAGAAGATGCCTATGTCTACACCAACTGGAAACAGGGAATGTTGTTTGTCGTTGGTACGGAAGACATGAGCCGGAGACGGTTTGTATGGATGTCCTTATTTCCCAATATCGTATTTGGTCTGATTCCTTACGTGATTTTTCTGATCTGGCCGCAGTACGGATTTCTTGGAACGTTAGGAGCCCT
>JAFOGM010000024.1 GCA_017386805.1 Bacillota bacterium | reverse complement strand
TGCATTCCTTGACTCCGAACTTGAAACAATTCTCTGTAATGATACCGAGATTGACGCCGAGAAATTCTGTGCAGAAAAGTCTGCTATTTTCATTATCATGCCCGAAGAAGACTCATCCAAATACTTCATGCCTCAACCGTAGGGATCGCAGTATCCCCTTCGTCACTGATCACCGCCTGATTCGCCAAGGGAAAGGTTTCGAATTTCTTCACCGGTGTTTCTTCACCAATGCGCAGTACACTTTTTTCAGGATTCATCACAGCACCTCCGATTTCTCTGTGATTATCCTTCCCCTCGCGTGATCTTTTATACACTATATGTTCAGTTCAGGATGAAAATACCAAAAAAGCGAGAGGAACGAATTCCTCCCGCCGTCATATCATCGCTCGGTCAATTTCATCAATCCAGAAGTTCATAGACTTCACACTTCAAAGCTTTGGAAAGCTTCATTATGATATCAAACTGTGCCTTGTTCAAATCTTTGCTTTTCCGCTCGTAGGCCCGGATGGTATTCAACGAAACACCAGATTCGTTCGCCAGAGTTTCTTGTGTTATCCCGCATCTTTTACGGATCGCTTTCAATTTACTTTCCCCATTCTTAAAGTGATCATCCATTACTTCATAACTCTTCTGAATATCAGCTTCGTGAAGTGTACCATATAGTCCCAGCAATTCCTCGTAAGGAACCACATCCAGAATGCTTTTAAAGGAACGACCCGAATACCACTGATAATGTGTAATCATCCATCCCACCCAGTATTCAGGACTTCGATCATAACTTTTCACCGGTTCCGAAACCATCTCAAATCCCGTAGTTTTTTCCATTACTTCCAGGAACACTTCCAAACCGCTTTTCCCCGCAATATATTTCGGATTTCCGTGTTCAAATTGTTCCGCAACATCGGATTGAATGAATCGTTTCAGAAACGCTCCGCCATCGATTCCGAATTCATACACCGCATCATGCAGCATATTCCCAACGGTGCGGGAAGCTTTACTCAAGTATAATTGACTGTAAGCGTGGATCGTCATGGTTCATATCCTCTCTTATAATATCCAATACGAAAAGGTCGTCTTTCAGCTGAAGCAAGTTCTTCTTTTGATCAAAATACGACGTTCTCGCATTTTTATCCCGTTCTGCCCGCTTGAAATAGTATTCTCTGTAATCTGCCACTTCATATCCGGTAAACTCTATTTTTTGAAATGCTCGTTCAGAAAGCAATACAACCTGCTCCCCCAATGTTCCTAACCGCATAGCGCAATCCAAGTCCCGCAGAGAAATCGTATTGTTCACAAAATCTTCCGCAAAGGAGAAATAAGAATCATCCGCCCGATAGCCGATCAGCAAATCCACTCCCGTGATATCCGGCAGAAATCTGGAAAGCAGGAACTCTCTCGCCGCATTCCCAACAGGCGATGTGATGTCAAACTTTCGATTTTGAAGCAAAATTGCCAGCCAGTTGAGGATGTTGAATTCTCCTCGGGTCAAATGCATAACGTTCATTCCATCCAAATGCAAAATGTATCGATTGGAATATCCATCGTTTTTTACCGGGCAAGCCCATTCTTTCGCAAGTTCATTGTTCTCTGTACAGTAGAATCCACACCCATAATCATTATATTTCTTCCCCACTCCAAACGTTGGAGTCTCAACAATTTGCTGAGATCCATGATACACAATCAAATCTCTTTTCATAAAACACTCTCCCCAAAATATAATACCACAGCATTACCTTATATTTATTGTAATACCGCAGTATTAGTTTGTCAATAATGATCCGACATCGTCTCCTTTTACGAAAAAGCGGGAGGCCACAGCCTCCCGCTTCCTTTTTCCCTATTTCAATTTTACAGCCTTACACCTGTTCCGCGCCGGCTCTGAAAGCCTTGATGTTGATGTCTTCAAAGCCCTTCTTTACGTTATCGCGGATGGTCTGTTCCCAGTCGATCTGGGGCATGTTCAGCGCCTTCACCAGTGCACCTAACAGAACGATGTTCATGGTCTTTGCGTTGCCCAGTTCTTCAGCAATTTCGCTTGCCTTGAACACGGATACGTCTGCCTTGGACTTCAGTTCTTCCAGGATACCCTGGGGATATTCTGCCACACCCATCTGAATGGGAACGGAGGGGATCTCATGATCGTTGATCACCATCTTACCGCCGATCTTTAAGTATTCGATCCAGCGCAGCGCTTCCATGGTTTCGAAAGCGACAATGATGTCAGCTTCGCCCTTACCAATGATGGGAGAGTACACCTTTTCACCGAAACGGATCTGGGTACTTACGTTACCGCCTCTCTGGGACATCCCGTGGATTTCGGACATCTTTACATCGTAGCCCGCTTCCAGAAGTCCCATGGACAGGATCTTACTTGCCAGGATGGTACCCTGACCGCCAACGCCTACCAGTAATATATTCTTGGTTTCCATCCTACTTTACCTCCTTGATTGCATCGAAGGGACATACCTGTGCACATACGGTACAGCCAACGCAGGAATTCTTGTTGATGGTGATCTGTTCGCCTACCAGAATCGCCGGGCAGCCAGTCTTCACGCACATCTTACACTTTCTGCACTTGTCCTGATCGATTTCACACTTCTTGGGAGCCAGGTCGAAACGTTCCTTGTCTTCCTGAGTGAACTTCTTCAGTACACAGGGCCACTTGGTGATGATCACGCAGGGTTCTTCCTTCGCTAACGCTTCGTCTAAAACAGCACCTACTTCATCCAGTTGCAGCGGATTTACCGTGTAGATATTTTCCTTCTTCATACCGATGGCTTCGCACAGCAGCGGGATATCCACTTCCACGGTGGGCTCGCCCATGAGGGTCAGGCCGGTACCGGGATTCTGCTGGTGGCCGGTCATACCGGTGATTCTGTTATCCAGGATCACGGATACGGATGCGCCCTTATTATAGGTAACGTCCATCAAGCTGGTGATACCGGAGTGGAAGAAGGTGGAGTCGCCGATGACAGCTACGACCTTCTTGTCAGAGCCAGCAGCCTTGAAGACCTTGGCTGCGCCGTGGCCCATACTGATGGAGGCACCCATGCATACGGTGGTATCCAGAGCCATCAGCGGAGCAGCTGCGCCCAGGGTGTAACAACCGATGTCGCCGGTGACCATGATGTCCTTTCTCTTGGTCAGAGCGTAATAGAAGCCTCTGTGCGGGCAACCTGCGCACAGCGCAGGCGGTCTTACGACTGCTGCCTTTTCGGAAGTCAGAGTGGGAGCTTCGATGCCGAAGACTGCCTTTCTCACGATGTCCGCATTCAGTTCGTCGTAGGTAGGAATCACTTCCTTACCGATGACTTCGATGCCGGCTTCCTTGATCTGGCGTTCCATGTAGGGATCCATTTCTTCGATGACGTACAGCTTCTTCACCTTGGAAGCGAAGGCCTTGATCTTTTCCATGGGCATCGGCCAGGTCAGACCCAGCTTCAGATAGGAAGCTTCCGGACCGAAGACGTCCTTGGCATACTGGTACGCAACACCGGCAGAGATGACGCCGATTTCGGTACCGTTGATTTCTTCTTTATTGATTTCACAGGTGTTGGAGTATTCGGTCATAGCCTTGATCACATCTTCCAGATGTGCACGCTTTACCTTTGCGTTGGCCGGAACCATAACATACTTGCGAATGTTCTTTTCGTAAGGCTTTACCCCCACTTCCTGGCGTTCTTCAAATTCCACAACGCTCTTGCTGTGACAAACACGGGTGGTCAAACGCAGCATTACGGGAATATCGAACTTCTCAGACATTTCAAAGCCCAGCTTGGTGAAGTCCTTGGCTTCCTGGCTGTTGGAGGGTTCCAGCATCAGAAGACGAGCCGCGATAGCGTAGTTTCTGTTATCCTGTTCGTTCTGGGAACTGTGCTGGCCCGGATCGTCTGCCGCAGCCAGAACCAGACCGCCGTTGACACCGGTATATGCTACGGTAAACAGGGGGTCGGCAGCCACGTTGACGCCAACGTGCTTCATTGCCGCCAGAGCTCGGCCTCCGGCAACGGAAGCGCCGATTGCCGCTTCTAAAGCAACCTTTTCATTGGGAGCCCATTCGCAATACAGAGAGTCCTTGTATTCCGCAATGTTTTCCAGGATTTCCGTACTGGGTGTTCCGGGATATGCAGAAGCGAACACCAGACCCGCTTCGTATGCGCCTCTGGCTACTGCTTCATTCCCGGTCAGTAAATGCTTCTTACTCATCTGTCAATTCTCCTTTACCAGTTTGATTTTGTTTCTATATTTCTCACCCATGACCGCGTCGCCCTTTGCATCATAAAGGTCGGCCAGTTCTTTCATCGATTCCGCATGGGAGGGATTCAATTGTAATACGCGCAGGTAGCGCTCAATGGCCTTGTCCACCTGTTCCAGTTCTGCATAAGCAGCGCCCAGATAATAGTGCAGCGGCCACCACTGATCGTAATTTCCACCGACGTAAGGTTCCAGGGCTGTGATCCCGAATTCCGGATGGCCGGTCAGGATCTGGTTAATTCCGGCTTCGATCTTTTCCGGTTCGATCAGCTGCTGGATGCGCTCCTGGATTTCGGTGCGCTGTTCTTTCAGGAAGTCTTCTTCCGCTCCTTCGGACAGCTTCATAAACAGTTCAAAGACCAGGCGGGCCTTGGTATAAAGACCCATATTCAGGTAGATGTAACCCAGATAATAATAGGTGGGCGCAAAGTCCGGATGATCCACCGACAGCTGTTCAAAGGCTTCGATGGAGTCGGCCTTCATGGCTCCACGGTAAGCATCATCATCGCTGTCCGCGTCTGCCAGGGTTCGAGTGGCCAGACCGTAATCGTAGCGGGCGTATTTCTGCTTGGGATCCAGGATCAAAGCTGCGCGGAAGTAGATCAGCGCTTCTTCCACAGCTCCTTCCTGGGCTCTCTTTTCACCGTCACGGATCACTGCTTCGACGATGTTCTTATCAAAATATTTCTGAATGTACTTCAGATAGCTTTCTACATAAGGGAACTGGGGATTGATCCCGATGATGCGGATCATGTTCTTCACCACATTCATCACGTCCAGACCCTTCTGGGTGTGGAAATCCACCACGTCGCCGGTGCTCATGGGTACCGGTACATCCTTCATAAACCCATCAATTCCTTCACGCTTCAGATAGCCTTCCTGGAACTGGTCAAAGACCAGATCGTCTGCATATTTTTCCAGGTAGCTTCCTACGCGGCTCCATTTTTCCATCATGAAAGTTCCCAGCCTTTCTTTTCAAATTTTTTGATTGCCTCCGGATTCAACGTCTCCTGCATGTCTTTCATCAGCAGGGTACGGACATCTTCTGCAGCATCGCCTTCATCTAGCGTCGCGCCGAAGGCATCTAAGATCCGGTAGAGATCTTCTTTTTTATGGGACTTGTGGTGATGTCCCTCAGCGAAGTAATACTTCGCGAATGTGTCGTAAAAATCAAAGGGTTCGTCGAATTCCACATCGGTCATAAAGTTGATCGTATGAGCGAAACCGCCGCGGTTCCAGTACAGATCCAGCAGTTCCTCGATCATCTTCAGACGGACCAATTCCTCTGCACCGATATCCTTGGTGAACAGCGTTTCGTAAGGTGCCTGACGTCTCCAGACGATGCCGAATTCCTCCGCCATGGCCATCATGGGTGACCCCTTCAGGACTTTCAAAAAGCCCAGCTGTAAGGCATCCGGCTTCAATCGATACACATCGTTGAAGGAGGTTCGGAAGCTTTTGAAATCTTCGCCGGGAAGCCCGGCAATCAGATCCAGATGCAGGTGGATGTTCCCCATGTCGCGGATGGATTCCACTGTCCAGGACAGCTTTCCAAAGTCACCGCCACGGCCGCAGTTTTTCAGTACCTGACGATTGGTGGACTGAACGCCGATCTCGAACTGGAACAGTCCCGGTCGGGCTGTTTTCAGCAATTCCAGCATCTCCTCATCGATCAGGTCCCCGCAGATTTCAAAGTGGAAGTTGGTTACACCGTTATCCCGTTCAATGAGGTAACGGAAAATTTCCTTACTGCGTTCCAGATCGTAATTGAAGGTCCGGTCGATGAATTTGACCTGTTTTACCTTCTTATATATAAAGTAGCTTAATTCTTCTTTTACCCGTTCCAATGGCAGCGCCCGGATGGTCTTGTCCACAGAGGACAGACAGTAGGCGCAGCAGAAGGGACAACCGCGGGAGGATTCATAGTACAGAACTTTATCGTCCTCTGCCGGTAAATATTCATAGGGGAACGGAATCTCGTTCATAGGGAGAACCGCCGCAGGAGAATTCACCATAATTTTGGCAGCCGCTTCGCAGTTTTCATCTTCAAGCTTTCTCCAGGCCAGGCCATCTACCGCAGCGAAGTCCGGTGTATCCGTGAAGAGTTCTTCCAAAAAGCGCTTGAATACGCCTTCTCCCTCACCCATCAGAATGAAATCAGCCCAGTCATGTTCCTTCAGAAAGGCTTCCGTTTCAAAGCTGACTTCCGGACCGCCCAAAGCGATTCTCACCTTGGGACGGGCTTTCTTGATATTTTCAGCCAGATCACAAATCTGTCGAATGTTCCAAATATAGCAGGAGAAACAGATCACATCGTAATCTCCGCGGATCAACTCCCCAAACACGTAATCCGACGTATTGTTGATGGTGTATTCCTTCAGCTCCACGTGGTCCGCCCAGGGCTGAGCCACGGCGTACAGATACTTCAACGCCAGATTGGAATGTACATATTTGGAGTTCAATGTAGTCAGCAGGATCTTCATGTACGGTTTTCCTCTCATTTGTCGGGTTTTCTGAGATATTTCACAAATGTTCCGACTATTAATATGTTATTCTACCACACTTTTCTTCGGTATTCAACCAAAGAAAAACCCCGGAGAATGGTTCTCCAGGGTCATGATATTTCTTATAGTGCACGGAAGTATTCCGGCTTCAGCATGGCCAGATTCTTTTTGGCATAAGCGATCTGATCCAGCATCATCTGTTTGTCGTAGGGAAGGTCTCCCTTTAAGGACAGGTAGTTGGATGCATGGTTGGAACGGAACACACACTTCTTGGAAACGTTGATGTTTTCAATGAGAAGAGCGGTTTCTTCCAGAACCTGCGCCGGGCTCAGCAGCTTAAATTTTCCGCTGTTGATGTCATGGTAGATGGGAGCCGCAGGCTCGGACATCAACGTCAGAAGGCTGGCATAGGAGGGTTCCATGGCACTGATCATCTTTCCTGTTTCAATGGCATGTTCTTCCCAGTTGTCAGCTCCTGCCAGACCGGAGATGAAGGTCACGGAAGCGGCGATTCCCGCTTCTTCCGTACGACGTACCGCTGCGATCAGGTCGGCTGCGGTTTCGCCTTTGTTGATTTCCTTCAGGACGCGGTCGCTTCCGGATTCGGCACCGATATAGAAGATCTTTAAGCCCGCATCTCTCAGCTGGACCAGTTCTTCCGGTGTCTTTCGGAGAATATCTCCGGCGCGGGAATAGATCCCCACACGCTGACATTCCGGGAACAGGCGGTTGATCTCGTCCATGATGACCATCAATTTTTCGTTGGTCAGGACCAGAGCATCCCCGTCAGCCAGGAAGATACGTTCGATACGGCGGTAGGCCTTTCTGGCCCACTGCAGATCTTCCAGAACTTCTTCCACTTTACGTACACGGAACTGTTTTTCCTTATACATGGAG
This sequence comes from Bacillota bacterium, assembly GCA_017386805.1. Classification (GTDB taxonomy): domain Bacteria; phylum Bacillota; class Clostridia; order Peptostreptococcales; family Anaerovoracaceae; genus RGIG446. The sequence continues at coordinate 5,112 of JAFOGM010000024.1, read as the reverse complement.
CAGAAGGTACATTTATTATGAGAACAGCCGATGGTCACCTGGACGATCAGGCTGTAAGCCTCACTGGGCGGTCTGTATACGCTTCCTTCGTAACGCATATTACATCTTTTCCGGAGCCTTGATACCCAGCAGAGCCAGACCGTTCTTGATGGTCTGCTTTGCTGCGTAGGTCAGCAGCACCTTTGCCTTCTTTTCTTCTTCGTTGTCCACCAGGATGTGTTCATCGTGGTAGAACTTGTTGAAGCCCTGAGCGATGTCCACAACGTGACGGGTCACGATGGAAGGTTCGTACTTTTCACCGGCGTCAACAACAACCTGCGGGAATCTGTAGATCAGCTTCGCCAGTTCGTAAGCGCTGTCGCTGGAGATGTAGCTGGTGTCCACTGCAGCCGGATTTTCCAGTGCTGCCTTCAGAGCATCTTCTGCATTTCTCAGAACGGTAGCTGCACGAGCGTGAGTATACTGAACGTAAGGACCGGTTTCACCTTCGAAGTTCAGGACCTTGTCCCACTTGAAGGTGTAGTCCTTGATCTTCATGTTGGACAGTTCGTTGAACATAACCGCACCGATACCAACCACCTTTGCGGTTTCTTCCATTTCTTCTTCGCTCAGGTGACCCTTGGCGATGCTCTTTTCGCGGATGATCTGGCTGGTCTTTTCCACAGCGCCCTTCAGTACGTCTTCCAGGAAGACTACGCGGCCGTGACGGGTGGACATGGTACCTTCTTCTAAGCTTACCAGACCGAAGGGAACGTGAACGCATTCCTTCGCCCAATCGTAACCCATCATTTCAACCACCTTGAACCACTGCTGGAAGTGCAGGTTCTGCTGGGAAGCTACAACGTAGATGTTCTTGTGGAAGTCGTAGTGTTCCTTTCTGTACAGAGCTGCCGCAATGTCACGGGTGATGTACAGGGAAGAACCGTCGCTCTTGGTGATCAGCGCAGGAGGCAGCTTTGCTTCTTCCAGGTCCACGATCTGTGCACCTTCGGACAGCTTCAGCAGGCCCTTATCCTTCAGTTCATCCAGAACGCGCTGCATCTTGTCGGAGTAGAAGCTCTCACCAGCATAGGAGTCGAATTCGATGCCCAACATGTTGTATACACGCATGAATTCCTTCAGAGATTCATCGCGGAACCACTGCCACAGTTCGGTTTCTTCCGGTTCGCCGTTTTCCAGACGGGTGAAGGTAGCTCTTGCTTCTTCTTCCAGAGAGGGATCGTTGTCCGCTTCTTCGTGGAACTTCACGTAGTAGGACAGCAGGGTCTTGATAGGTTCTGCGATAACGTCTTCCTTCTTACCCCAACGTCTGTAAGCAACGATCATCTTACCGAACTGAGTACCGTAGTCACCCAGATGGTTGATACGAACGGTGTCATAACCCAGGAAATCGTAGATCTTATAAATGGAGTTACCGATAACGGTACTTCTGATGTGACCGATATGGAAGGGCTTTGCAATGTTGGGGGAAGAGAATTCCACGATTGCCAGCTTACCCTTACCCAGGTCGCTGCGGCCGAAATCGTCCTTTTCTTCTGCAACGGAAGCCACAGTCTGAACGGTAAATTCACCGCGGTCCATGAACCTATTTACGTAAGCATTGACCTGTTCCACCTTGGCGAACATCTTGTTGCCCTGGATGGCTTCTGCAACGCCTGCAGCGATCATCTGGGGAGCCTTTCTCATGGTCTTTGCCAGACGGAAGCAGGGGAACGCATAGTCGCCCATCTTCGCATCGCCGGGGATTTCGATCATAGTATAAATTTCTTCTGCAGTCAGTCCTTCCACAGCTCCAGCCAGGGCTTCTGCAATCTGTTTCTTAAAATCAATCATTGGATGTTTCCTCCTCTATGTAAGCTTCAAGCTCATCTTCTGTAATCACTTTGATGCCTTTTTCTTTTAACAAAGCGGCAAAGATCCCATCTCCGTCGGTAACCACACCGGCGAAGGTCCCGTCATAGATCCTTCCGGATCCGCAGGACGGACTTCTGGCTTTTAAAATCGCCAGCGTGATATCCTCACCTTTTTCTTCTGCTCGTTCACAGGCCAGTCTCCATGCTTTTTCTGCACCGAGACGAAAGGCTTCTGTCACGTCTTCGTTCTGGTTATTGATCACCCGGTCTCCTACGATTTCTGCAGGAGGACGAGGTGCGGAAAGACCGCCCATGGTTTCCGGACAGACCATAGCATAGCTTTTATCTGTCAGATATTCTTTGACGTCTTTCGATAAATTGGTACCGCCGTCATATTTACAGGGGATTCCCAAAAGACAGCCGCTTACAATAATCATACATCTTCCTCCGGTCGCCTACTTCAAAGTCACAACGGTTACACCGTCGCCGCCTTCGTTGTAAGCACCCTTACGATAGCTGGCCACGTGCTTATGACGCTTCATCATCTTCTGAAGCCCTTCTCGCAGGATCCCTGCGCCTCGCCCGTGGATCACGGATACTTCTTTCAACCCTGCCATGAAAGCGTCGTCCAGATATTTATCGACGATGTCTTCCGCCTCATCCAGAGTTTTTCCGATCACGTTGCAGGAAATGCTGACGCTTTGTGCCTTACTGCGATACAACGCACCGTACTTCTGTTTTACTACCTCTTTTGTGGAACCGTTTTCCTGGATCTTGGAGATGTTCTTCAAGTTCACAGTCAGTTTCAATAACCCTACCTGCACCTGCAGGTCCCCTTTGGAATCAGGCAGCGTCAGGACGTTCCCCTTCTGGTCCACGGTAAGAACTTTGACCCTATCACCGATCTTCAGCAGATTCGGATTCACAGGGGCATCGTTTTCCACCGCTTTGACCTTTTCGCGGTACTTCCCGGAAGCCTCACGCAGCTCGCCGCGGATCTTGTCGTGACGGCGATCGATCTCGCCGGAATTCCGCAGCTTTTCCATCTGTCGCAGCTCCTTGGCTACCCTGTCGGAGAGCTCTCTGGCCTCCTTTATCATGTCGGCAGCTTCTTCTCTGGCGCGGGACAGGATCTTATCTTTCTGTTCCTCCAGGCGCTGAGCCTTTTCTTCCAGCTTTTCTTTCTGCCGTTTCATTTCGATGTTCAGCAGGATCGCTTCATCCCGCTCGGCTTCTGCAGCCTTTCTGTCCTGTTCGATCTTCGTGATCACGTCCTCGAACTGGATGTCCCCTCGTTCCAGAAGGGTTCCGGCCCGTTCCACGATGTGGTCGTCCAATCCTAGCTTCTTGGAAATTTCGAAAGCATTGGAACGTCCCGGTACGCCGATCCGCAGTCGGTAGGTGGGCGACAGGGTTTCCACGTCGAATTCCATGGAAGCGTTCTGTACCCCCGCTGTGGACAGCGCATACTTCTTCAGCTCCGTATAGTGAGTCGTTCCGGCAATGGCCGCTCCGCGGCTTTGCAGGTCGCCCAGAATGGCGATTGCCAGGGCAGCCCCTTCGGTGGGGTCCGTACCGGCGCAGAGTTCATCCAGGAGAACCAGGGTCCTGTCGTCGGACTCCTTCACAATGGACACGATATTGGTCATGTGAGAGGAGAAGGTGGACAAGCTCTGTTCGATGCTCTGCTCGTCGCCGATGTCAGCGAAGATCTTGTGATAGATGGGCATCTCCGTTCCGCAGTCCGCCGGTAAGTGGAGACCGCTCTGGGCCATCATGGCAAACAGCCCGATGGTCTTCAGCGTTACGGTCTTACCGCCGGTGTTGGGTCCGGTGATGACCAGGGTGTGATAGTCGCGGCCCAGGGCCACGGTCACGGGAACCACTTTCTTGGCGTCGATCAGCGGATGGCGGCCATTCTTGATCCGCAGATATCCCTGATCGTTGATGGTGGGCTGACTTCCCCTCATCTTCACCGAAAGTTTTCCCTTTGCGAACATGAAGTCCAGTTCCAGAAGGATCTTCTGGTTGTTGGCGATTTCACGTTCCACTAAACCTACCTGACCGGATAATTCCGCCAGGATGCGCTGAACTTCTTTCTTTTCCTGCAGTTCCAGTTCACGAAGCTCATTGTTCATATTGACGATGGCCTGAGGCTCGATGAACAGCGTCGCTCCCGTCTGGGACTGGTCGTGGACGATCCCGGAAACCTTTCCCTTGTGTTCCTGCTTTACAGGGATCACGTATCGTCCCTGACGAATGGTAACGATGGAATCCTGAAGCAGAGTTTTATTTTCCTGCGAGTTGATCATGCTGTTGATCTTCACGCGGATATCTTCGTTCTGGCGAAGAATAGCTCTTCGCAGACGCTTCAGTTCCGGGCTGGCACTGTCTGCCATCTCGTCTTCCGATAAGATGCAGCGGTCGATTTCGTCTTCCAGCCGCTTCTGAACGCTGATGACAGACGCCAGAGCCATGATCTTGGGCAGCTGTTCCTTGGGAAGGTCACTTCCCAGGAAGATGGCCGCATTTCTGGCAACCTGCAGGTTGTATAACACCTGCAGAAGCTGTTTCATATTCAGCGTTCCGCCCTTTTTCGCCACGCGAGCCAGACCGTTGATATCGTAGAAGCCGCCCAGGGGAAGGGCTCCCTTGGCCATGATCACATTCACAGCTTCCGTGGTCTCTTCCTGAGCTTCCCGAATCTTCCAGGCCTCCGTCATGGGCGAAAGCTTTCCGATGCGTTCCTTCGTTACAGAAGAAGACGCCATGTCAGAAAGCAGGCCGATGATTTTGTTGTACTCCAGCACGCGCCGGGCTTTATCGTTCATAAACTACTCCAATGTATTACAAATTCTTGCGGAACTGATCCAGCTCACCCTTCAGTCGGATGTTTTCCATCTGCAGGTCAAAGAAACTGCTTTCGATGTCCTTGCATTTGTTTTCCAGCTGGCTGATCAGTTCGGCACTTTCCGTGCTGACTTCTCTCTGGGCCTGAAGCATCTGATTCTGTCGCTTCAGTTCTTCATAAGCATCGGACAGTCTGGAATATTCCACGGTCTTTTCATTGAACAGCTTCTGCAGCTGATCGCGGTGTTCCAGGCTGGACTGTGCATTTTCCTTATACTGAAGGAAATTCTTTTTCGCTTCATCCCACAGCTGAACGTAGTGGGAGCTGTCCTTTTCCAATTGAGCACAGCGGTTTTTCAACCCCTTGTTCTCTTCCAGGACCGTAAAATAATCGTCGGCAGCATTGACT
>JAFOGM010000201.1 GCA_017386805.1 Bacillota bacterium | reverse complement strand
AGAAGGGGACGGTGGAAGCCTTTCACGAAACGACGGATGAAGCTGCCTTTGAGCTGACACAACCAATGAAGTCCGCAGGACGGGAGGCGCCGAAGGCGCCGGTTGCCCGAGAATGCGGAGAATTAGGGTGGTACCGCGAGCAATGCCTCGTCCCTATGCAGGGATGGGGCTTTTTTATTTTCTTCCGAACCGCAAATCGCGGTGAAGGATCACAGCCCCGCGAGTATCGGGCGCAGCGCTTGCCACTGCGCGAGCGCATTACAAATGGAGGATTAACACATGAGAAACATTGGATTGAACGAACTGAGAGAAATGTTCAAGAATTTCTATCAGTCCAAGGAACATTACGCAAGAGGAAGCTTCTCTCTGATTCCCGATAAGGACAAGAGCTTGCTGATCATCAACTCCGGTATGGCTCCGCTGAAGCCGTATTTCGCTGGTCTGGAAACTCCCCCCAGCAAGAGAATGACCACTTGCCAGAAGTGTATTCGTACCGGTGATATCGATAACGTTGGTATCACTTCCCGTCACGGTACATTCTTCGAAATGCTGGGCAGCTTCTCCTTCGGTGACTACTTCAAAGAACAGTCCATCAAGTGGGGCTGGGAATTCATCACCGAACATCTGGAAATGCCGGCTGATAAGATCTGGGCTACTATCTATCTGGATGACGATGAAGCGTTCCACATTTGGAAGGACATCATCGGCCTGCCGGAAGAACGTATCGTTCGCTTAGGTAAGGAAGATAACTTCTGGGAAATCGGTACTGGTCCCTGTGGTCCCTGTTCCGAAATCCACTTCGACCGCGGTGAAGAATATGGCTGCGGAAAGCCGGATTGTAAGCCTGGCTGTGACTGCGACAGATATCTGGAATTCTGGAATCACGTATTCACTCAGTTCAACCGTGATGAAGAAGGTAACTACACTCCGCTGGCTCACCCCAACATCGATACCGGTATGGGTCTGGAACGTCTGGCTTGCATCATGCAGGGCGTGGATTCCATCTTCGACATCGATACCATTCGTTTCATTCTGAACGAAGTTGTTCGTGTATCCGGCGTGGAATATCACGATGGTAAGGCTAAGACCGACGTTTCCATCCGTATCATCACTGACCACATCCGTTCCGTAACCTTCATGGTTGGCGACGGTATTCTGCCTTCCAACGAAGGAAGAGGCTACGTTCTGAGAAGACTGCTGCGTCGTGCTGCACGTCACGGTAAGATCCTGGGCATCAAGGGTGCATTCCTGGCTGAACTGTCCAAGAAGGTCATCGAAATCTCCGGCGGCGCTTATCCTGAACTGAAGGAACAGGCCGACTATATCTACAAGATCCTGTCCGTGGAAGAAGACAAGTTCCGTTCCACCATCGACCAGGGTACTGCGATCATCGCTGAATACATTGCTGAAATCAAGGCTGCTGGTAAGACTCAGCTGTCCGGCGAACAGGCATTCAAGTTATATGATACCTTCGGTTTCCCCATGGAACTGACCGAAGAAATTGCTGCAGAAGAAGGCTGCACCATCGATACCGAAGGTTTCGCAGCTCTGATGAAGCAGCAGAAGGAAATGGCTCGCGCAGCCCGTAAGTCCGATACCGAAGCAGGTTGGGCAGATGAATCCGTTCTGTACACCAGCTATCCGGAAACTGCTTTCCTGGGCTACGAAGGCCTGAATTGCGACGCTAAGGTTCTGGGTATCTTTGCAAACGGCGCAGCAAAGGATTCTGCAGAAGCCGGTGAAGAAGTGAAGGTGATCCTGGATCAGACCACATTCTACGGCGAAGGCGGCGGTCAGGCTGGCGACAAGGGTATGATCCTGGCTGATGGCCTGAAGATCAAGGTGGAAGATACCAACAAGTTCCGCGGTGTCTTCGTTCACAAGGTGAAGATTGAAGAAGGTACTCTGAAGGTTGGCGATGCTGTGAAGTGCGAAGTATGTGCGAAGTACCACAACAGCGTTGCTCGTAACCATACTGCAACTCACATCTTACAGAAGGCTCTGAAGAACGTTTTAGGCGATCATGTAAAGCAGGCTGGTTCCGCAGTAAACGATGAAGTTCTGCGTTTCGACTTCAACCACTTCGAAGCGGTTTCTAAGGACGATCTGAAGAAGATCGAAAAGGAAGTCAATGATAAGATCATGGAATTCCTGCCCGTAACTTCTCAGGAAATGACCATGGAAGAAGCACAGAAGACCGGTGCAACCGCTCTGTTCGGCGAAAAGTACGGTGATCTGGTTCGCGTGGTAACCGTTGGCGATTACAGCTTGGAATTCTGTGGTGGTACTCATATCGCAAACTCCGGTCAGATCGGTGCGTTCAAGATCGTATCTGAAAGCGGTGTTGCTTCCGGCGTACGTCGTATCGAAGCAATCACTGGCCGTGCGGTTCTGGAACATCTGAATAAGGCAGAAGCAACCATCGCTCAGGCTTGCGATACTCTGAAGGCGAACAACGCAAACTTCCTGCAGAAGGTGGAAGCCGTTTCTGAAGAAGCGAAGGCTCTGAAGAAGGAAATCGAACAGATGAAGAAGGAAGCTATGGGTTCCGGTCTGGATTCCATGCTGGCAGAAGCTAAGGTGATCAACGGTGTTCGTCTGGTAACCAAGCAGTTCGAAGACTTCCAGGTGAACGATCTGAGAACTCTGTCTGACGAAGTGAAGGCAAAGGAAAAGAACGTGGTTATGGTATTCGCAGCTGTAAACGGTGAAAAGGTAACTCTGATGGTTTCCGTAACCGACGACCTGCTGGAAAAGGGCTACCACGCTGGTAATATGATCAAGAAGATCGCAGCTGCTGCAGGTGGTGGCGGCGGCGGTAAGGCTGATATGGCACAGGCTGGTGCAAAGGATAAGACTAAGCTGCCCGAAGCCTTCGCTGTAGCTGAAAGTCTGCTGTAAAGATAATAAGCCCGGT
>JAFOGM010000023.1 GCA_017386805.1 Bacillota bacterium | reverse complement strand
AAGGTTGGTCTGATCAAGGTTAGACTGTACAGACCGTTCGCTGCTGACAGACTGCTGGCTGCTATCCCCGCAACCGCAAAGAAGATCGCTGTTCTGGACAGAACTAAGGAACCCGGTTCTCTGGGTGAACCTCTGTACATGGACGTTGTTGCTGCTCTGGCTAACGCTGGTCTGCACGACATCAAGGTTATCGGCGGTCGTTACGGTCTGGGTTCCAAGGATACTCCGCCTTCTTCCGTATTCGCTGTATACGAAGAACTGGCTCTGGAAGAACCTCGCCGTCAGTTCACCATCGGTATTGTGGACGACGTTACCGGTCTGTCCCTGCCTGAAGTACCTGCTCCCAACACCGCAGCAGAAGGCACCATCGAGTGCAAGTTCTGGGGTCTGGGCGGCGACGGTACCGTTGGTGCTAACAAGAACTCCATCAAGATCATCGGTGACCACACCGACAAGTACATCCAGGCATACTTCCAGTATGACTCCAAGAAGACTGGTGGCGTAACCATTTCTCACCTGAGATTCGGTGACAAGGCGATCAGATCTCCTTACTACATCAACAAGGCTGACTTCGTAGCTTGCCACAACCCCAGCTATGTAACTAAGGGTTACAAGATGGTTAACGACGTTAAGCCCGGTGGTGTATTCATGATCAACTGCCAGTGGACTCCGGAAGAACTGGCTGAACAGCTGTCTGCTGAAGCTAAGCGTTACATCGCTAAGAACGACATCCAGCTGTACACTATCAACGCTATCGACCTGGCTACCTCCATCGGTATGGGTAAGAGAACCAACACCATTCTGCAGTCCGCATTCTTCACTCTGGCTAAGGTAATGCCTCAGGAAGAAGCTCTGCAGTACATGAAGGATGCTGCTACCAAGTCTTACTCCAAGAAGGGTATGGACGTTGTAGAAATGAACCACAACGCTATCGACGCTGGTGCTACTGCATTCGTTAAGATCGACGTTCCGGCTGAATGGGCTGACGCTGTTGATCCGGCTGACGATGCTGTACTGGCTGGCAAGCCTGAACTGGTTAAGATGGTTAAGAACATTCTGAACCCCGTTGGCAAGATGGACGGCGACAGCCTGCCCGTATCCACCTTCATGGATCACGTTGACGGTCAGTTCGAACTGGGCGCTTCCGCTTACGAAAAGCGTGGCGTAGCAGTTACTGTTCCCACCTGGAATGCTGACAAGTGCGTACAGTGCAACACCTGTGCTTACGTATGTCCGCACGCAACCATCCGTGCATTTGCACTGACTGAAGAAGAAGTTAAGAACGCTCCGGAAGGCACCAAGACCGCTGAAATCAAGGCTGGTAAGGGTAAGGGCGTTTACACCTACGCACTGGGCGTATCCCCGCTGGATTGCATGGGCTGCGGCGTTTGCGTAGAAGCATGTCCGACCAAGGCAATCGAAATGGTAGCTCAGGCTGACGAAGCTCAGCAGGCTGTTGTTTGGGATTACCTGGTACAGACCTCCGCTAAGGAAGACATGTTCGATACAACTGTTAAGTACAGCCAGTTCAAGCAGCCGTACCTGCAGTTCTCCGGTTCCTGCGCAGGTTGTGCAGAAACCTCCTATGCTCGTCTGATCACTCAGCTGTTCGGCGATCATATGTATATCTCCAACGCTACTGGTTGTTCCTCCATCTGGGGCGGCCCGGCTGCTACTTCCCCGTACTGCACTGACGCAGAAGGTAAGGGTCCGGCATGGTGCAACTCCCTGTTCGAAGACAACGCAGAACACGGTTTAGGTATGTACACTGGTCAGAAGACCATCAGAAACAACTGTGCAGAACTGACCAAGAAGCTGATGGAAGAAGTTCCGGCTGTTGCTGAAGCTGCTCAGAAGTGGTTAGACACCATGAACGACGGTAATGCAAACCAGGCTGCAACTAAGGAATACATCGCTGCTCTGGAAGGCGTTGACAACGAAATGGCTAAGGAAATCCTGTCCAAGAAGGATTACCTGAACAAGAAGTCCGTATGGATCTTCGGTGGTGACGGTTGGGCTTACGACATCGGTTACGGCGGTCTGGACCACGTTCTGGCTTCCGGCGAAGACGTTAACGTATTCGTATTCGATACCGAAGTTTACTCCAACACTGGTGGTCAGGCTTCCAAGGCTTCCAATATCGGTCAGGTAGCTCAGTTCGCTGCTGCTGGTAAGGAAATGAAGAAGAAGAGCCTGTCCGAAATCGCTATGCAGTACGGTTACGTATACGTAGCTCAGGTTGCTATGGGTGCTAACACCGCTCAGACCATCAAGGCGATCACTGAAGCGGAAGCTTACAATGGTCCGTCCCTGATCATCGGTTACGCTCCTTGCGAAATGCACTCCATCAAGGGTGGTATGATGAACTGCCAGAAGGAAATGAAGAAGGCTGTAGATTGCGGTTACTGGAACATGTTCCGTTACAACCCGGCTGCTCCGGAAGGCACCAATCCGTTCACTCTGGATTCCAAGGAACCTGCAGGCGGCTATCGTGAATTCATGATGAACGAAGCTCGTTATGCTCGTCTGACTCGTGAATTCCCCGAAAGAGCAGAAGAACTGTTCGCAAGAAACGAAGAAGCTGCTAAGGCTCGTTACGAACACCTGCTGAAGCTGAAGGATCTGTACGAAAAGTAATTTCACGACGAAATTCGTGCCAAAGAACCTGAAATATAAGCAATAAAAGAGACCCCGGTCCATCAGGATCGGGGTCTTTTTGTACAAGTTTTGCGGCAATCGCCTTCGGCGAGTTCGCTGCTCGCTATTTTTTCGCAAATCGCTGCGCGTAGCCACAGCGCTGGCATAAGGGTTCCACCGCACGGCAATTCATGAAGCCATCGTAGATGGCGGTTGCCCGGGGGGAGCTGAGGATTTCATCCAGAGTTTGAGTGAAGATGTTTCCTAAAGGGATGTCGCCTTCGTGGTCCAGACAGCAGGGGACAACGGTACCGTCGCAGAGGATTCCCAGCTGGTCGCGGAGGCCGTAGCAGGCGATGTTGGGATTCATCAGCGGGGCATCGAGATCCGGCCAGTCGAATTTTTCGCCGAATTCCCAGAAAAGTTTCTGACCGATGGTGGTTCCACGGCGGCCCTCTTTCCAGGGTTCGGGGAAGTATCGCTTCATGTGGTCAAATATGTCCTGATTTCGCTGATCAGCGCCGCCCTGATTCCAGAAGCGATAGACCACGATTTTCTTTCCTTCCGCATCCTTTCCGAATTGGAAACATTCGTCCAGGTATTGTTCGAAGGGAATGGTGATATCGTTGGCTTCGAAGGAATGAAGAGAGATATTGACCTTGTGGAGCGCTGGTGCGTTGAGAAGCATCGCCTGGTTCCGTTTCAGCAGCGTTCCATTGGTGGTCAGGATCACTTTGAAACCGTGGTCTCCGGCCAGTTTCAAAAACTCGGCCAGATCCGGGTGGGCCAAAGGTTCTCCCATCAGGTGGAAATATAAGAATTCTGTGTACGGGCGAAGTTTGGGAAGGACTGCGGAAAATTCCTCTACAGTCATTCGCTTGGTGGTTCGCTTCGTCCCGGGACAGAACTCGCATTTTAAATTGCAGATATTTGAAATTTCAAGATAGATTTTTTGAAAGCGCATAGATACCTCGTTAGGATCGTTTTCCCGCCAATCATGGGGTGAAGACATTATACCATAAAAGTAACCCGTTCGTGAAAAAATGTGGTACAATGGAAGTACGAGAATGAGTTGATATTGCGGGAATATCAAAACAAAAGGAGTACATCATGATTTACAAAGAGTTTCAGGACAAAAAGTTATCGCAGTTGGGGTTTGGTACCATGCGTCTTCCGTTGAACGAAGACGGTTCCATCGATGAACCTCAGGTTCAGAAAATGACCGACTGGGCTATGGAACAGGGTGTGAACTATTTCGACACCGCGTATCCCTATCACGGCGGAAATTCCGAACGCGTCATCGGTCGCGCGCTGGCCAAGTATCCGCGCGAAAGCTTCTATCTGGCGGACAAGTACCCTGGGCACCAGGTTGCCTCGGTATATGATCCCAAAGCGATTTTCGAAGAACAGCTGGAAAAGTGCGGTGTGGACTATTTCGACTTCTACCTGCTTCATAATGTATACGAAAATTCCATGGACGTCTATCTGGATCCTCAGTGGGGAATTCTGGACTATTTCAAGGAACAGAAGCGCTTAGGAAAGATCAAGCATCTAGGCTTCTCTACTCATGCCCGTCCGGACACTCTGAGAAAATTCCTGGAAATCTGCGGGGAAGATATGGAGTTCTGCCAGATCCAGTTGAACTATCTGGATTGGACCTTACAGCAGGCCAAGGAAAAGTGCGAGATCTTAAACGAATATAACATTCCCATCTGGGTTATGGAACCGGTTCGCGGTGGAAAGTTATCCAAGCTGACAGAAGCGCAGGAGCTGAAGCTGAAAGAGCTGCGTCCGGAAGAATCGGCAACCGCCTGGGGGCTGCGTTTCTTACAGGAAGTTCCTGGCGTGACCATGATTTTAAGCGGTATGTCCAACATGGATCACATGGTGGAAAATACAAAGACCTTCGAAGAAAGAAAGCCTCTTTCTGAAGCGGAAGTGGATCTGCTTCTGGAAATTGCAGAAAGCATGAAGGATAGTGTACCTTGTACAGCCTGCAGATACTGCTGCGATGGCTGCCCGAAGGGTCTGGACATTCCGGTGCTGTTAGCGGCTTATAACGAAATCAAGTACCTGCCCAACGTGAATTCCGTCATGCCGATCCAGTTCATGCCGGACGATAAGAAGCCGACCGCTTGTATTGGCTGCGGAAAATGCGTGAAGATCTGTCCGCAGAACATCAATATTCCGGAAGCACTGAAGGATATGGTGGAAATCATGAAGAAGATCCCCAGCTGGCTGGATATTTGTAAGGAAAGAGAAGAAGCGGCGAAGAAAAATAAGTAAGGGTAAGAGAAGATAGGTGAAGAATATGTATCAGGAAAAAATCAAGCAGTTCATGTGGGATCACAAGGATGAATTTCTGGCGGATTTAGCGAAGCTGATTGCCGTGGATAGCGTGAGAGGCGAGGAAGTTCCCGGAAAGCCCTATGGGGAAGGACCAGCGAAAGTTCTGGATCTGTTCTTAGAGATGGCGGCTGGCTATGGCTTCCATACCGAAAACTGGGAATACCGTGTAGGTTTCGCTTCCTTTGGCCCGGACACCGAAGGGCGTAAGCTGGACATTACAGCTCATTTAGACATCGTTCCGGTGGGCGAAGGTTGGGAAATGACCGAGCCTCTGGTGATGAAAGAAATCGATGGAAGAGTCTATGGCCGCGGTACCATTGACGATAAGGGACCGGCGCTGGCTGCACTCTACGCCATGAGAGCGATTCGTGAACTGGAAATCCCCTTAAAGGACAACATGCGTCTGGTTGTGGGTTGTGACGAAGAATGTGGAAGCAGCGATATGCGCTACTACTACTCCAAAACGGACTTTGCTCCTATGACCTTCAGCCCCGATGCGGATTATCCTGTGATCAACCTGGAAAAAGGCCGTTTCTACGGCGAGATTTCCCAGGCAATGGACGACGATGCGATCGCGGAACTGCAGGGCGGCATGGTGATCAATGCCGTGCCTTCCAGCTGCACGGCATCAGTTCGAGGAATCACTATGAAGGATGCAGCGCCCGCAGCAAAGAGAGTTCACGAAGCTACAGGTACCAATAATGCTATGATCGAGGAAGATGGCTTGTTAAAGATTTCTGTATCCGGTACCAATGCCCATGCTTCTACACCGGAGGGTGGAAACAACGCCATCACAGCTATGCTGCAGCTATTGGGCGAACTGCCGCTGGGAAATAGCTTGGCCCAGGAAAAAATTCGTGCGTTGAGCACTCTGTTCCCCCATGGTGAATTCCACGGGGAATCCGCTGGGATCTTTATGGAAGATGCGGAATCTGGAAAGATCACCCTCAGTCTGGACCTGATCCAGCTGAAGGATGGTGTTCTGAGAGCTGGCTTTGATGCCAGAACGCCCATCTGCGCTACAGAAGAAAAACTGAGCGTTCTGGAACAGCGTCTGGCGGAAGCTGGATATGCACTGGATGGTCACATTACTGCACCTCACTATGTTCCGGAAGACAGTCCCTTCGTACAGACACTGCTCAAATGTTATGAAAAGGTCACTGGTAAGGAAGGTTACTGCATCGCCATCGGCGGCGGTACCTATGTCCATGACGTTCCCAATGGGGTTGCCTTCGGCTGTTCCGTGGAAGGTGTGGACAATCATTTACACGGTCCTGATGAATTTGCTGAAGTCAGCGTTCTGATGGAAAGTGGAATGATCTTCGCGCACGTTATTCAGGAACTGTGCGGCTAGTGTCGAAACAATGTAATAAACTACGTGCAAATGTAAGATACAACGATTGACGATTTTACGTTGATTGGAGTATAATATATTTGAACAAGAGATTGTCGTAGAGCCACGACAATGTAAAAATAAAGAAAGCTCGCTGAGAAGATTTTGTCGTAGAGCGCGACAAACTCAAAATAAAAAAAGCTCACTGAGAAGACGATTCCTCCCACGTATGTGGGGGGAATTCTTTGTTTTAAGGGGGAATTTGGAATGAAATTTACATTTTTGTCAAAGGAGTTTTATGAGGAACATCGGATGCATACGGAGATTGAACAAAAGGAAGACAGGCCGTATGTACAGGTGATTGTTGAAATTAACAACACTTTATTTGCGATTCCAATGAGGTCGAATATTAATCATAAACATGCGTTTTTAACGGATAAGGAGAATAGATGTGGTTTGGACTACTCGAAATCTGTGGTGATATTAGACGAAGGGCATGAACTGGATCATGTTCGAAAACCGTATATACGCGAAATGGAATTTAAGGCGTTGTTAGGAAAAGAATATGAAGTGAAAAAGGGTTTGAACAAATACATTCGTACATACAAAAAAGCTTCTGCCAAAAGGGATATTTCTCGAAATGAACTTTTATGCAAATACAGTATTTTGAGGAATTCATTTAAATGATAAATTAATTCGACATAAAACCCTCTGCAATTGGATTTGCAGAGGGTTTTTGTGTGGGTTATAAGCCTAATTCTTCGTTGATGAGAACCACTTCCATGGGAGTGTGCTTCATCTTCATGTAGTGGACGGTCAGAGCGCGGCAGATTCTGTCCGGACTCTTACAATCGTGGCATTTTCCTGTGGTTGCGCAGGGGGTCTTGTAGCCTTTGCGGGCACAGTTCTGAGGTGCGGCCACGTTCCTGGTACGCCAGATGGCATCTTCCACGGTGGGGACGATCTTGTTGGTACCGACCACGAAATACACGCGATCGTGGCCGAAGAAGGAGGCACCGATGCGGTTGCCAGTGCTGTCGATGTTGATTAGCTCGCCGGTTTCGGTCATGCCGTTGACGGAGGTGAAATAGATATCGGTCACCAGTACCTTTTTACCGACTTCGTTGAAAGTCATACCATCCGGACGATGCTGAGGATCCCAGACCTCATTGT
>JAFOGM010000200.1 GCA_017386805.1 Bacillota bacterium | reverse complement strand
TTGATGTTCATATAGACGCGGTAGGCAGATTCGTCGTTTTCCGCCGCCAGAACACCGACTCCCTTTCCCTTGAATTCGGGATATTTGATCTTGTTCTGATCGGAGCTTTTCTTTTTCATCCCCAGTTCCCAATCGGCGCTGATGATGATTTTTTCATCCACCACGTCCACAGGCTCACTGCTGTAGTCGTTCTTGTTGGGGTTATAGAACCAGGAGGGAATACTGCTCCCGAACAGTACGCCGTACTTATCGTTGGGTGTCAGCATTCTCCCTTCTTTTACTTCATAATTGAACTTTTCCAGGACCTCTGTATCGATCCCTACAAATTCCGTGGAGGTGACCTTTTTCCCCACCTGCATCATCATGTACTCGCTGACGATGGGGGTCACCGCATCCACGCCGTCGATTTCATCCATAGCTTTCAGCGTCTTGTCGTTGATGATCCCTTTCAGGTCATCGCCTTCATTGGTCTGAGAGCCGCCGTTGGCCGACACCTGGATCAGATGCAGATTTCCGTAGCTGGAGATCTGTTCTTCAAAACCAGCCGTCAGACCGTAGCCGATGGAGAGCATGACCACGATGGCACAGGTCCCAACTACCACGCCGATGACAGCCAAAATCGTACGGGCACGTCTTCGCAGCAGATTCCGGAAGCAGAGGTCAATCAAATCTCTGTGATTCATTGAGAACCTCCTTTATTCCTCTTCCATTTCCAGCTGCTCGTGCATCTTCTTTTTCTTGTTCTTCTTTCGGATCATCAGTCCTGCCACAACAGCAACCGCAGCGATCACGCCGATGGCGGTCCAGGGAACTTCCGGCTTCGGCTCTTCCACAGGCATATCCATCATGGGATCGTCCCACACCGGCATTTCCATGGCTTCAAAGACAAAGGCTTTTTCGATGACCTGTTCCTGACCGGACGCATCTTCAAAGGTGAAGATCACCTTTCCTTCCATGGGACCGGCTTCTCTGGGAATGAAGCTGAAGCTGAAATCATCGGTGGAGCCGCTGCTCATGTTCCCTACATAATAACTGTTGGATTCCATGGTGTCGAAGTTCCCCTCTGCAGTAACTCTCAGATTGTTCAGCGTGGTCTTACCCATATTGTAGAATTCCACGCTGGAGCTTCCCTGAGAACCTACGTAACATTCCCACGGTGCAGCCACATCGTTGATCTCCAGACGGGTATCCTGCACCAGCGGAATGGAGATGGTATCTTCCGCGGAGAAATCCTGGCCGTCGAGATCCTCGTAGTCCATGCGGACGGAGAGGGTTGCCATATTCTGTTCTACGGTATTGGAGGCTCTCAGGCGCAGCGCCTTGGTGTAATGGCCCTTGGCTTCGATGGAATCCACGAAGAAGGCATTGGAGCTTCCTACAGGAACGAAGGTGTTTCCTCCTTCCACGGTGACCTTGATGTTGCCCAGGGTTCTGGCAGAAGTGTTCAGCAGACCCACGTTCAGAGTGAATTCGTCCCCTGCCTTCACATAACCGCCGCCGTAATCATAGGTGTCCACCATCAGTCGCGGGGTGGAGAAGTTTCCGGAACCACCCTTGGACTTCACGTAGATGCTGGTGTACTGCATCACGGTAGAAGCAGCCGCATCTTCCAGCGCGCTGACACTGATCTTGATGGGATAGGTGGTATCCTTACTTTCGTTGGTTGCCATCAGAGTGATTTTGTACTCCTTGGACTGACCGGCTTCCAGACTGTTTTCCACGAAGGTGGAGGTGGTCTTGTTCAGAATTCCGGAAGGGATCTCCGCCTGGATCTTCAGATGATCCGCAGCAGTGCTTCCGTTGTTATTTACAGTGAAGCTCAGAGTGAAGTCGGTTTCGCTTTCCACCTGTGTGGGTGCAGAGACATTTCCGATCACCAGATTCTTGGTAGCCATTCCGGAATTTCCGCCGACTACAGAAATGTAGAAGGTGTCTTCAAAGGTACGTTCTTCGATTTCGCCGTTCTTTGTTACCTTTGCTTTCACGGTCAGCTGGATGGGGTAGTTGGTGTTTTCCGCAGAGGCTTCCACCTTCAGCGGGAAACTGTAGTTCTTTCGTTCCCCGATGCTCAGATATCCTAAATTGGCTGTGGCAGAGGAATTGTGAATGGTGATTCCATCCGGTACGGACAGCTCCGCCGACAGATCGCGCAGATATTCGCCGCCACGGTTATAGAATTCAAACTTCAGATCGTTGACTGCCCCGGCAATCAGCCCTTCGGGATCGTCTGTGGCATAGTTGATCCCCAGACCGCCGTAAGATCCATTGGTGTACATCAGAGAAACGCGCATGTTGGAGTTCCCTACCAGTTCGCCGTTTTCTTCTGCGCTGATATATAAGCTGTAGCTCTTGTTTTCCAGACCGCG
>JAFOGM010000199.1 GCA_017386805.1 Bacillota bacterium | reverse complement strand
CTGACCACCAAGTTTGCACACAAGCACGGTGTGACCGAAATTCAGTCCGACTGCTTCAAGGATGTAAACTACAACTTCGAAAAGGTTCTGAAGGTATATAACGACATGCAGGAAAGAAACGTTCTGAAGCTGCGAGTATACGAACAGTGCCACCTGCCCAAGGTAGAATTGTTACAGGCATTCTTAGATGCTGGTTACAGAACCGGTCAGGGTAACGATCTGTTCAAGATCGGACCTTACAAGTTACAGGAAGACGGTGCGCTGGGTGCACGTACTGCGCTGATGAGAAAGCCCTACGCTGATGATCCTTCCACCTGTGGTGTTGCATTCCTGCCTCAGGAAACCTTAGATACTCTGGTAGAAATGGCTCAGAAGGCTGACATGCAGATCGCTGTTCATGCGATTGGTGACGGCGCTATCGAAAACGTACTGAACGCTGTAAAGCGTGCTCAGGAACTGTATCCCAGAGAAGATGAACGTCACGGTATCATCCACAGCCAGATCACTGATCTGCCTCTGATCAAGAGATTCGCAGAACAGAAGATGGTGGCTTATGTACAGCCCATCTTCCTGAACTACGATGCGAAGATCGTTAACGCTCGTGTTGGCGACGAAATGGCGAAGACTTCCTACGCTTGGAAGAGCTTCATCGATGAAGGCGTTCTGATCTCCAGCGGTTCCGACTGCCCGGTAGAATCTCTGAACATCATCGAAAACCTGTACACTGCTGTTTGCCGTAAGATGCTGACCGGAAAGCCGGAAGGCGGCCACTATCCGGAACAGAACCTGACCATGGAAGAAGCAGTCAAGGCTCACACCATTAACGCTGCGTACTGCTCCTTCTCTGAAGACAGAAAGGGTTCCATCAAGGTTGGTAAGATCGCAGACTTCGTAGTTATGGATAAGGACATCTTCTCCATCGACCCCGAAACCGAACTGCTGAGCACCAAGATCATGGCTACCTACATGGACGGCGAAAAGGTTTACGAAGCTTAATATCTGGCAACCGGCCTTTCGGCCTTTGCACAAACGAAATTCAAAAGAGAGCTCACACTGGGCTCTCTTTTTTACGATTTCGGAAAAGCTGCGGCCGGGAGATGTGTCCTGCAATTCCAAAGAACAGGCTGCAGAGGCCGAACCAGAGCAGGCCGAAATCCAACGAGATCTGGCCCAGATAATGAAAGCGCAGATTGGTGTAATCCCAGATGGCCCAGCCCAGCCAGAGATTGGCGAAAGTACCGACGAGCAGTTCCAGCGTCAGAATGGTCAGGGCGCCTAACAAGGCCTTTCGCCAAAAAGGAAGCGCTGGAAAGGACCATTGGATGAGGAACAAGGCCATCAGACAGAGGCCGCCGGTGAGGCTCATGGTCCAGTGGGTGTGGCCGCGATAGGCCAGCTCCAGGAGGGGATAGGCGATGCAGCCGGAGAGAAATGCAGTTGTTAATTGGGGAAATGTCAAATGTTTCATAGTTCCCTTAGTATTTGCGAAAAGAAACATTTCAAAAGTGGAAAATAGTAGTGTATAATATCTATGTATGAGCAACCGCTGCGGCCGCCGAAGGATCTGCGGCTGGCGGGAGGCGCCGAAGGCGCCGGTTGCCGAAAAGGACATAGGACAAAAGGAGAGAATATCATGGAAGCATCGAAGGTTTATTACACCACATTCCGAACCGAAGTGGGAAGAAGTATTTTAGATAAGTTAAAGAAGCTGGTGATCGAAGCAGGTATGGACGAAATGGACTTCAAGAACAAGTTCACTGCGATCAAGATCCACTTCGGCGAACCGGGAAATCTGGCGTATCTGAGACCCAACTACGCAAAGACTGTGGTTGACGTGATCAAGAAGAAGGGCGGAAAGGTCTTCCTGACCGACTGCAACACCCTGTATGTGGGCGGAAGAAAGAATGCGCTGGAACATCTGGAATCTGCATACACCAACGGTTTCAACCCGTTCACCGTGGGCTGTCACCTGATGATCGCTGACGGTCTGAAGGGTACCGACGAAGTTCTGGTTCCCATCGATGGCGATTACGTAAAGGAAGCGAAGATCGGCCGTGCACTGAGAGATGCTGACGTGATCATTTCCATGAACCATTTCAAGGGCCACGAATCCACCGGTATGGGCGGCGCTCTGAAGAACCTGGGTATGGGCGGCGGCTCCAGAGCAGGTAAGATGGAAATGCACAACAGCGGTAAGCCCCTGGCAAATCCTGAAAAGTGCATCAGCTGCGGTGCCTGCGCAAAGAACTGTGCTCACGGCGGTATCGTATTCGTTGATAAGAAGGCTACCATCAACCACGACAACTGCGTTGGCTGTGGCCGCTGCATCGGCGTTTGCCCGGTAGATGCGATCCACACTGGTTGGGATGAAGCCAACGATGTTATGAACAAGAAGATCGCAGAATACACTGCAGGCGTTCTGAAGGACAAGGAACACTTCCACATTTCCTTCATCATGGATGTATCCCCCAACTGCGACTGCCATTCCGAAAACGATATGCCCATCATCCCGGACATCGGTATCTTCGCATCCAAGGACCCGGTAGCTTTAGACCTGTGCTGCGCAGAAATGGTGATGAAGCAGAGAGCCAACATGGATTCCATCCTGGGCGACGTTCTGAAGGAACAGGGTCTGTCCGGTGACGGCGGTGTGGACTACATCCAGATCTTACACCCCACCACCAACTGGAGAGCTCAGATCGAACACGGCGTAAAGATGGGCCTGGGTTCTGACAAGTATGAACTGATTGAAGTAGAATAAGAAAAACGTCGAAAACGTTGAAATCATGCCGATTATTTGATACAATAGTCGGCGTGATTTTTTATTTTTTGGACAATATGTTGCGGGAGTAACCATGGTTTTCAGCAGTATCATATTTTTATATTATTTCTTTGCATTTTATTTTTTGCTCTACTATTTGCTTCCCTTCACCTGGGCGAAGAATGTACTTTGCCTTGCCTTCAGTCTGGTGTTTTATACTTGGGGTGAGCCGGGATATATCGGACTGATGTTGACCTCGATCGGCGTGAATTATTTACTGGGATTGGGGTTGGGGCATGAGGCGCCGGAAAAGCGGCGGAAGGGGATTCTGATTCTGGCTTGTGTGTTCAATGTGGGTCTAATCGGGGTCTATAAATATACCGGCTTCTTCATGACCACGGCATCGAGCCTGATGGGAACGGAACTGGAAATTCCGGAAATTGCCCTTCCTTTGGGGATTTCTTTCTATACCTTCCAGATCTTGAGTTATGTCATCGACGTGTATCGAAAAGAAGCGGAAGTCCAGAAGAATCCGCTGTATTTGGCTTTATATATCTCCATGTTCCCGCAGCTGGTAGCCGGGCCCATTGTTCGTTATAACGATGTGAACCGTGAAATCACCCAGCGCCAGGTAAGTCTGGACGACGTGGCTGATGGAATCTATCGCTTCATGATCGGTCT
>JAFOGM010000198.1 GCA_017386805.1 Bacillota bacterium | reverse complement strand
GGATAAACGTGAGAATGATTCCGGACAACAACCCCGGCATGGTCAGCGGCAGCGTCACGGAAGTAAACGCCTTTAGTCGGCTGGCTCCCAGATCCCGGGCTGCATCCACCAGACGCCAGTCCATTTTTTCTGCGCTGGAATAGACCGCAAGAATCATAAAAGGCAGCAGGGCATAAATCATACCTACCACCACCGCCGGATAGGTGTACAGCAGCTTCAGCGGCCCATCGGTGATTCCCAGTCCCATCAGAAGCTTGTCCAGAGTTCCGTTGCTGCGGAAGACGATGATCCAGCCGTAAAGACGAATCAGCGAGCTGGTCCAGAAAGGCAGCATGATGAAAAGCATCATTCTCCGCTTCCAGGCTTCCGAAAGCCGCGCCATGAAGTATCCAAAGGGATAACCGATCAGAATGATCAGCCCTGTAGATTGCAGCGCCAGCTTCAGCGATGCAAAAAACGTATCTCGATAGAGAGGTTCCCACAGTTGTTTGTAATTCTCCAGCGTGGCTTCATTCACAAAGCCCCAGACCTCACCGCGGGACATGAAACTCAGATAGATCATGTAAAGCAGCGGACCTAAAACCAGAACCAGCGCCGTAAGATACATCGGTACCAGAAGCAGCGCTGTGGCGCCATATTTTCTTTTCTTCTTCTCTACCGACTTCAACTGCTACTCCTTCTCAACAACAACTGCATTCTTCGGTTCCCAGCCGATGGTCATGGTCTGACCAACTTCGGCTGCGTAATCGATTCCGTGGCGGGTGGCAACCACCGTGGTTCCCCCGGTGGTCTCCAGCTCGATGCGCATCAGACCTCCGGCAAAGGACTTGTCCTTCACCACGGCTTCGATGCCGCCGGGAACATCCAACAGGATGTTCTCTGTGCGGATTGCCAGGCTCTCTCCCCCTTCACCGGGGATGATGTTGGCATTTCCCACGAATCGGGCCACGAATTCGTTCTTCGGACGATTGTATACTTCGTCCGGCGTACCCACCTGCTGGAAAATACCCTTGTCCATGACAACGATACGGTCGGACATATTGATGGCTTCTTCCTGATCGTGGGTGATATAAATAAAAGTGATGCCTAATTTTTTCTGTAAACGCTTCAGTTCCAGCTGCATCTGACGGCGAAGCTGTAAGTCCAGTGCACCCAGCGGTTCATCCAGAAGCAGAACTTCCGGGCCATTGACCAAGGCTCTGGCAATGGCAACTCTCTGCTGCTGACCACCGGACAATTCTTCCGGATAGCGCTTTTCGTAGCCAGCCAGCTGGACAAGTTCCAGCATTTCCTTCACCCGTTTGGCGATTTCCGCCTTCGGAACTTTTTTCAGCTTCAGACCATAGCCCACGTTTCCTTCCACAGTCATGTGAGGGAACAGAGCGTAGGACTGAAACACCGTATTGACATTTCTTTTTTCCGGAGGGAGTTCTGTCACATCCTGTCCGTGGAGAACGACCCTTCCTTCGTCCGGATCCAACAGACCGGAAACGATTTTCAGCGTTGTAGTCTTTCCACAGCCGGAGGGACCAAGAAACGTGATGAATTCACCCTTCTTCACATCCAGGCTGATGTCTTTCAACACTTCCACGCCCTCAAAGGCCTTCGATATATGTTCCAATTTCAGTATGTATTCTGACATAACTCACCATCTACCTTAAAAATTTCGGGAAAAACCCAATTTTTATCATACCCCGAAACCCTTGGTCTGTCAAGGTCAGCGGCGGCTTACGGCTTCCATAACGACTGCTGCATCTCTCACATCGCCGATCAGGATCGCCCCTACGATGCTATCATTGACATACCAATATTTTTTATACCAACCCCACTCCTGATTCTGCGAAGTTACAACACGATATTCCTTATCAGGATCCTTTCCCAGATCCCCGATGGAGAACAATTCCGAATTCATTCCGGAGAAGGATACTCCATACGCTTCATTTTCGTATACCAAAGGTTCGCCTGCCGCATTGGCCCCGGCAACCTTTCCCTGGGCAGCAGCTTCCGGCCAGATGGAGTAATTCACACCTTCAAATTCGGCGCAGTCTCCGCAGGCGAAGATGTCTTCCACGGAAGACCGCATCTGCGCATCCACAACGATTGCCCGTGAAACAGAAAGTCCCGCAGCCTTCGCCGGTCCCAGATTGGGACGGACACCGGTGGAGATGATGACCAGGTCCGCTTCCACCACAGAGCCATCCTCCAGACGTACGCCAATGACCTTCGCTCCATCACCTGCCAAACCGTCGATCTTCTTTCCCAGATACAATCCGATCCCTGCATTTTTGATCACTCGTTTCATGAAGTCCGATCCATCGCGATCCAGCTGTTTTCCCATGATCTGATTGGAATGACCGATCAAAGCCGTGTCACAACCGGCCTTTTTCAGTTCCCAGGCTGCTTCCAGTCCCAGAACGCCAGCACCGATCACAGCGGCTTTCTTTACATCGGGAAGCAGTTCACGGATTTTCTGAACATCCTTCGTCTTACGGATCGTCATGACGCCATCCAGTTCTTTCCCCTCGTAGTCGGGAACAAAACATTCCGCTCCAAGCGCATAAACACAAGTATCATATTTCAGCCAGCTTCCATCCGCCAGCCATACTTTCTTTTCTTCCACATCAATGGATTCGACACGTTTCGACAACAGCGCGATCACATTGTGCTCCTCGTACCAGCTGTCTGGATGGATCGCAATAGCCGCAGGATCACAGCTTTCCAGCATCATTTTTGTCAGCATGGGACGATTATAAGGAACCACCGGTTCATCGCTGACCATCAGGATCGTTCCGGTCAGATCGCGCTTTCGGATTTCCTCTGCCGCACTGACTGCAGCCACTCCTCCGCCCAAGACCAGGTAGGTCTTGTCCGTATTGTTCTGAAACACCGTTTCTTTCACTTCCACAGGAACAAAGTATTCCGAACCCATTCCGCAGACCGGGCACTTTTCCACGCCTTCTTCAAAAATTTCATTGCAAATGGTACATCTCACTTGTCTCTTCATGGGTCGTTCCTCCTTATATCATTAAGATTTACCCAAATTTTCACAGATTCTACTGTTAAATTCATACCACGGT
>JAFOGM010000197.1 GCA_017386805.1 Bacillota bacterium | reverse complement strand
GAAAAACCCGATTTCGTGGTCCTTCCGGAAATGTTCTGCTGTCCCTATTCCAACAAGTACTTCCGTGAATACGGGGAAGAATGGAATGGTCCGGCCCAGAAGGCCCTGTCCGAAGCGGCCAAGCGCCACGGAATCTATTTGATTGGCGGAAGCCTTCCGGAACTGGAAGAAGACCGCGTTTATAACACCTCCTTCGTCTATGACCGGGAAGGAAAGCAGATCGCCCGTCACAGAAAGGCCCATCTCTTCGATATCGACGTTCCCGGCGGTCAGCGTTTCTTCGAATCGGAAGTCCTGACTCCCGGCCAGGAAACCACCACCTTCGAGACCGAATTCGGCCTCATGGGACTGTGCATCTGTTTCGACTTCCGCAGTCAGGAGATTGCCAAGACCATGGGAGATCGGGGCGCTAAGGTCCTGTTCGTTCCGGCAGCTTTCAACATGACCACCGGTCCGGCCCACTGGGAGATCCTGTTCCGCTCCCGCGCCATCGATAACCAGCTGTTCACCCTGGCAACCGCTCCCGCCCGCGATGAGAACGGGGAGTACGTATCCTACGCCAACTCCATTGCCGTGGATCCCTGGGGAACTGTTCTGGAACGCCTCGGTACCGGCGAAGAAATCGGCTTTGTTGAGTTCGATCTCAGCCGCATCGATGCCATCCGGACCCAGCTTCCCATCATCAAATCGAGAAATCCCAAACTCTATGTATAAGGAACTTCAGCCCTGCCTTCCGGCAGGGCTTTTTTCGTTTGAAAGGCTTGTAAATATGTGCTCAAACGGGTATAATTTTTAGTTAGGAAACCGTAGAAAGGAGATGCTCCGAAGACGGTTGACACAAAAACTCCGGAAAGGAGAAGCTCCTATGGAAAACGAAAATCTCGTTGTGGAAACAACGACAGTCGCAGAGCGTATGGATACCCTCATTGAGGATATTCTGCAGCTTCTGGAAGAAAAGAAATATATGGCGGCCCGTCAGCTGCTTCTGGAAAACAACGCTGTCGACATCGCAGAAGTTCTGGAAGAAATCATGGACGAAATGGATGTGGACCGTGCGGTGATCATGTTCCGAACTCTGCCCAAGGATATCTCGGCAGATGTTTTTGCGTACATGAACTCCGAAGACCAGGTGGATATCATCGGAGCCATCACTTACAGCGAATTGAACTACATCATGGAAGAGCTGGCCTTCGACGACCTGATCGACGTTTTGGAAGAACTGCCGGCCAACCTGGTGGATAAGATCCTGAATCAGACTACGAAGGAAGAACGCGATCTGATCAACACCTTCCTGAAGTATCCGGAAAACAGTGCCGGAAGTCTGATGACCATCGACTATGTGGAATTGTCCCGTGACATGACTGTGGCTCAGGCCATGGCTCACATCAAGGAAGTAGGGATCGATTCCGAAACGGTATATACCTGTTATGTAAAGGACAATAAGCGCCATCTGGAAGGGATCGTATCCCTGCGTGCTCTGGTTGTTGCACCGGACGATGATCTGGTGGAAGAATACATGCACGAAGACATCATGGCGGTCAACGTATATGAAGACCAGGAAGAAGTATCCAACCTGTTCAAGAGATACGGTTACCTGGCCATCCCTGTTGTAGATAACGAAAACCGTATCGTCGGTATCATCACCGTCGACGACATCATGGACGTCGTGGAAGAAGAAACCACCGAGGACATCGAACGTATGGCGGGGGTTATCGACTTTGACGACAGCGACACCGAATACCTGGATATGAGCGTGTGGAGACACGTGAAAGCCCGTCTTCCCTGGCTGTTCTTCCTGATGTGTTCCTACGTGATCACCGGGGGGATCATCTCCGGCTTCGAAGAAGCTCTGTCCAAGATGGTATGTCTCGTAAGCTACATGCCCATGCTGATGGGTACCGGCGGGAACTCCGGCTCCCAGTCCGCGACCCTGATCATTCGTGGGATGTCCCTGGATGAAATCGACCCCTCGGATTGGCTGAAGGTCCTCTGGAAGGAACTGCGGATCAGCTGCACCATCGGGGTTCTGCTGAGCATCCTGAACTTCGCCCGAATCTGTCTCATGGACGGCGAAGGTCCCATGGTGGCTCTGGCAGTCAGCGCATCCATGTTCGTCATCGTCATTGCAGCGAAATCCATCGGCGGCCTTCTGCCTATGGCGGCAAAGCGCCTGGGCATCGACCCGGCCCTGATGGCCAGCCCCATGATTTCCTCCCTGACCGACATGGTTTCTGTTGTGACCTACTTCACCATGGCCACGGCGATCCTGGGAATTTAATCACAAGCGTTTACAAGGAAACAACGGAAGATTTCTGTCGGATCACCCCGGCAGAAATCTTCCTCTGTTTTTCGACAGAATAAAATATATGGAAAAGATGAGAAATACAGGTTTAATTGATGCCGCTTATGTCAAAACTTATGTACATAAGCGCGACAGACAGGTACATAAAGGGAATTGCGGAAAGCTCTTGATCGTGGCCGGAAGCTGCGGTATGGGCGGGGCTGCTGTCCTTTGCGCCAGAGGGGCTCTGCGTACGGGAGCCGGTCTGGTCCAGGTATCTGCACCGCAGGAGCTCTGGCCGGTGATCCACACCGGTGTCATGGAAGCGACCTGTTTGTCCCGCCGGACGGGCGACTGGGATCTGAAGGGTTATCAGGCCGTCGCAATCGGTCCCGGATTGGGGGTCAAAGACGAAGATAAAAAACTCATCGAGCATATCCTGACGCAGTACACCGGGACCGTGATCCTGGATGCCGACGGGCTGAATCATCTGGCGGAGGACGAGGACCTCATGGCTTTGGCCGCTGACCGCGGAAGCGGCTATCGCAGAAGCTGTCAGTTGATCATCACGCCCCATCCCGGCGAAGCATCGAGACTTCTGGGTTGGCCCACGAAGGAGATTGCCGCCGACCGGATCGGTGCAGTTCGGGCGCTGGCAGAAAGGCTGAATGCCGTGGCTGTATTGAAAGGGGCAGGTACCCTTGTGGCAGTGCCGTCAGGAGAAACATACACTAACACGACAGGAAATCCCGGAATGGCCACCGGAGGCAGCGGCGACGTTCTCACAGGAATGATCGCAGCGTTGGTGGGTCAGGGCCTGGGACCTTTGGAAGCAGCCTGCTGCGGCGTCTATCTCCACGGTTTGGCTGGAGATCTGGGCGCTGGATATTGGGGAGAGTACAGTCTCATGGCCTCGGATATTGCTGACAGTATCGCCCTGGCCATCCGTCAGATCCTGGAGGGGAACTGACTGGGAAATATAGGGCTTTGACAGGATACGACACTCCGTATATAATTTTGTATATATAATTGTATATGCTCCCGCATAGGGTGTTTTAGAAACAGATGCAACAGAAAAGGGGTGGAGACATGTCAGAAATGAAGAAGATCATCCTCAGTCTTCCGGAGGAACTTCTGGAGAAGGTGGATGACCAGTTGAAATATGAAGAAATCAGTCGAAGCGAATGGATCCGCAGGGCGCTGGTCCTGGCGCTGGAACAGACGAAAAAGGACCGGATCCGGGCCCGGATGAAACAGGGGTATCAGGAGATGGGTCTTCTGAACCTGGAACTGGCAGAAGAGGCTCTGGCGGCGGATACGTCGGATTTCGCGATATATGAATCGATATTGGAGAGTGAATGACTTGGTAGTAAAAAAAGGAGATATCTTTTTTGCAGACCTCAGTCCGGTCATCGGCTCTGAACAGGGCGGCGTCCGACCTGTGATCGTGATCCAAAACGACATTGGGAACAAATACAGTCCCACGGTCATCGTTGCGGCCATCACGTCCCAGATCAACAAGGCGAAACTTCCCACCCATGTGGAGATCAAGGCCGGCGAACACGGACTGAATAAAGACTCTGTCATCCTGCTGGAACAGCTGCGCACGGTGGATAAACGCCGCCTGCGGGAGCGCATCGGCCGGATGGAGGGAGAAGCTATGGAGAAAGTCAATGAAGCACTGGTGATCAGTTTGGGGATCATCGAATTCTAAAAGGAGAGTAAACATGAAAAAGACCAGAGTATTTTTGATCGTTACGTTAATTGCCATGATTCTGACCATGACACTGGCCATCGGTTTCGGTGCGGGTACACCGGGTTCGGAAGATGACCCCATCGTGACCAAGAGCTACGTGGATCAGGTGGTGGAAGCACTGAAGGAAGAAATGAAGAAGATCCAGCCGGAAACACAGGCTCCGTCCTCCACTGGTTGGCAGGTAGTTCAGGTTCCTGCGAAAACCACCGTCATCGGGGAAACCGGTACTGAAATGATCCTGCGCAGCGGTTATGCCAGCGCCGTGGATAACGGAAAGAACGGGATCTCCGACCTGACTTCCGGTCAGGACCTGCGTATGGGTAAGAACATTACACTGAACCATCTGCTTCTGATCCCCGGCAGTGACGGCCGCGGTATCAAGACCGATGGTATGTGCTTCGTTATGATCAACGGCGGTTATACCCTGGTGACGGATGAAGCACAGTAAAAATAAAATCGAAAGGGAAAAGGGAGTATGAAGAAACACACAATGAGAAAAAGGGTGATCGCGGCTGGTCTGGCTGCGATCATGACTCTGGGTCCGGTGAGCGCTTATGCGGCCACCTATGATACCCAGCTGGAGCAGAAGAATCTGGAGATGACGGACACCATCCGTCTGACCAAGGAAAGCTGGTTCAGCACCTATTTGAACGATGAAATCGTGGAGAATTACGTTACATATGAACCAAATGGTG
>JAFOGM010000196.1 GCA_017386805.1 Bacillota bacterium | reverse complement strand
GGGAAGAAGCCCAGACCGAGTTTTGTTATTACTGCGAATCCGATATAAGCGCCCAGCATGTAGATGTCACCGTGGGCGAAGTTGATCAGCTTGATGATACCATAAACCATGGTATAACCCAAAGCGATCAATGCATAGGTACTGCCGAGGGACAGACCGTTTACAATCTGTTGTAAGAATTGATCCAAGGCATTCGCCTCCATTTCGTTAAAATAGTAATTAAGTTAGAGCAGGTATGCCCTAACTTAATTACAGTGAGAGTTTATTTTAGCTTTAACTGTTGAATTCTATGTTATTACAGAGTTGCGTTTTCAGCAGATACTGCTACACCGTTGTCCAGCTTGATTACAACCAGAGCCTTCTGAGCGTTGTGGTTTTCGTCGATGGACAGAGTACCGGTTACAGCCTTGAATTCAGAAGTAGCAGCCAGAGCTTCCTTGATAGCTTCGGGTTCTGCTTCGCCAGCTCTTTCGATAGCGTCGCAGATCAGCTTTGCAGCGTCATAAGCCAGAGCGTTGAATGCGTCGGGTTCTACACCGTTCTTAGCCTTGTAAGATTCGATGAAAGCAGCAACGGTTTCGTCTTCATTCAGAGAAGAGTAGTGGTTGGAGAAGTATACGTCGTGCAGAGCTTCTGCGCCAGCCAGTTCAGCCAGTACGGGGGAGTCGTAACCATCAGCACCCAGGATCGGGCATTCGATACCCAGAGCTCTTGCCTGCTTAACGATCAGACCTACTTCCTGGTAGTAGCCAGGCAGCCAGATTGCATCGAATTCCTTAGCGGTCAGGCTGGTCAGGATTGCGTTGAAGTCAGTGTCGCCAGCGGTATATGCTTCCTGAGCAACGATTTCGCCGCCCAGTTCTTCGAAGGTAGCGATGAAGCTTGCTGCCAGACCTTCAGCATAGTCGGAGGACTTATCCTGAACTACAGCAACCTTCTGAGCACCCAGAGTCTTAGATGCGTAGTTAGCCATTGCAACACCCTGGAAGTCATCGGAGAAGCAAATACGGAAGGTGTATTCTCTGGTACCTTCTGCAGTTACGTCGTTAGCGGTTGCGGAACCGGAGATTACGGGGATACCGTTTTCATTAGCGATGGGCAGTTCAGCCTTGAAGTTACCGGAAGTAGCAGGTCCGATAACGGCAACAACGCCTTCTTCAGTCATCAGTCTGGTAGCTACGGAAACTACTTCAGCTGCATCAGACTTGTTATCGATGGTAACCAGTTCGATCTGCTTACCTAATACGCCGCCAGCTGCGTTGATTTCGTCGATCGCCAGTTCAACACCGTCTACACTGGACTGACCGTAAGTAGCAACAGCGCCGCTCAGTTCGTAGTTAACACCAATCTTGATAGTATCGCTTTCAGCGCCGCCAGCTTCACCGCCGCCGCAGCCAGTCAGAGCCATACTCATAACCATTGTCATTGCTAATAATACTACTAACCATTTTTTCATTTTGTTACACCACCTTATAAATTGTTGTTTAAAGCTGTTTTACTCTCGGTAGAACATGGTCTTATTCTAACGCAAAGGTTATGTGGTGTCAACACAAATTTGAAAATAAATTTGTTTTTTCATCACAATTTCGATAGGTTTTTATAAGTTATTTGATTTTTCAGTCTATATGTTAAGTTCCCTGCAGATATTCGGTGTTTTTTTGTGTACGCCAACCATATTTCTGTCTTCACCTCGTCCAGCAACCGCCGTTCTGGCTTCACTTCGCTCGTTAAGCGGCGTGTTCGGAGCGCAAAAAAGTAAAAAAGAGCTGACGCTCTTTTTTACCTGGTTGTGTTGTTGTGTATTATCAAACAAATATTGAGGAAGATTATTTGTTGATTTCTTTGTTCTATGCCTTTCGACGCCTTCATCTTACTACTATCCGCTTTTCATTTCAAGCCATTTCAACAAAATAGTTTCATTAATCTTGTTAATACGAACCATGACTTTTGTTCTTCTACCCTCTTCGCTTACGGCTCCACTCCACGAAAAAAGAGGCCGTGTAAAACACAGCCTCTTACTTTTTATCATCTTATTAGAAGATACCGCCGATCTGCATGAACAGAGGAGCGAATACTACTGCAACGATGGTCATCAGCTTGATCAGGATGTTGATGGACGGACCGGAAGTATCCTTGAAGGGGTCACCTACGGTGTCACCGATAACAGCAGCAGCGTGGGTATCGGAACCCTTACCGCCGTGTACGCCGGATTCAACATACTTCTTAGCGTTGTCCCATGCGCCGCCGGAGTTGGACATCATGATTGCCAGCAGAACACCGGAAGCCAGAGCACCAGCCAGCATACCGCCCAGAGAAGCAGGACCCATCAGGATACCTACAGCCAGCGGAGAAGCTACAGCCAGAACACCAGGAGCAACCATTTCCTTCAGAGCAGCAGCGGTGGAGATGTCTACGCATCTAGCATAGTCGGGCTTGGAAGTACCTTCCATGATACCCTTGTCTTCTCTGAACTGACGACGAACTTCTTCGATCATCTGGTTTGCAGCTCTGGATACAGAGCTCATGGTCATAGCAGAGAACATGAAGGGCAGCATCGCACCGATGAACAGACCGATGATTACCTTGGGATCCAGCAGGTCGATGTTGGACAGAGCAACTGCCTGAGAGTAAGTAGCGAACAGAGCCAGTGCAGTCAGAGCAGCGGAACCGATCGCGAAGCCCTTACCGATAGCAGCGGTGGTGTTACCAACGGAGTCCAGAGTATCGGTGATTTCTCTTACTTCGGGAGGCAGTTCGGACATTTCTGCGATACCGCCAGCGTTGTCAGATACAGGACCGTAAGCGTCTACAGCGATGGTCATACCAGCGGTGGACAGCATACCTACAGCAGCCAGAGCGATACCGTACAGGCCAGCAGCAGCGTCAGCTACCAGGATACCTACACAGGTGATCACGATGGGCCATACGGTGGACATCATACCTACGGACAGACCGGAAATAATGGTGGTAGCAGCACCAGTCTGAGACTGTTCTGCGATTTCCTTTACATGCTTGTAGTCAGCAGAGGTGTACATTTCGGTCAGCTTACCGATAGCAGTACCTACAACCAGACCAGAAATAACTGCAGCTGCGCAGTTCATGTTGCCGAAGAATACCTTGGACAGAACCAGGGATACTGCAACAACCAGAGCAGCAGACAGATAAGTACCCATGTTCAGAGCCTGTGCCGGGTTGGACTTTTCGTCACCCTTAACGAACATGATACCAACTAAGGACGCCAGGATACCAACAGCCGCCAGAACCAGCGGGAAGATGGAACCAACAACGGGGTCCAGAATGAAAGCAGCACCGAACTTCGGAGTTACTTCTTCAACAAATACAGCCAGAGTGATGGCGGAGATGATGGAACCAACATAGGATTCGAACAGGTCGGAACCCATACCAGCAACGTCACCAACGTTGTCACCAACGTTGTCAGCGATTACAGCGGGATTTCTCGGGTCATCTTCCGGAATACCAGCTTCAACTTTACCTACCAGGTCAGCACCTACGTCAGCAGCCTTGGTATAGATACCGCCGCCTACACGACCGAACAGAGCCATGGAGGAAGCACCTAAACCGAAACCAGTGATGTACTTTGCAGATTCGATACCCATAACAGCGAAGATACCGCCAACGCCCAAGATACCCAGACCTACTACGCACAGACCCATAACAGCACCGGAACGGAACGCAACCTTCAGTGCCATGTTCATGCCGCCTTCACGAGCAGCATTCGCAGTTCTTACGTTACCCATGGTAGCAACCTTCATACCGAAGTAGCCAGCCAGTACGGAGAACAGAGCCCCCATTACGAACAGGACACCGGTGATGGGGTCAATACCAACACACAGCAGACCGCACAGAACAGCGATTACGAAAATCATTGTCTTGTACTCTCTCTTCAGGAATGCCATTGCACCTTCAGAGATGTAACCAGCAATTTCCTTCATTCGATCGGTACCAACTTCAACCTTGCTGATCCATGCAGCCAGGCTGTAAGCCATACCGAGCGCAATAATGCCCACCAGAGGTGCGACATATGCCATAATTCCCATTATAAATTTGTCCTCCTTCGTGATACACAAGAAAAGGTGCGCCCAACACCTTTACTCATTGTACAGAAAAAACATATCGTAGTCGAATCTACCTCGCTATGCTGAATGCGAAATTATTCGATTGCTACCAGGATCAGAGCAGCCACGATGAATACGACAGCGCCGATGCTGGTCATCTTAGCCAGCAGAGCTTCGTAACCCTGGCTCTTCTTCTTACCAAACAGCTGTTCAGCGCCGCCAGCGATGGAACCGGACATACCTGCGCTGTTACCGGACTGCAGCAGAATGGATGCGATCAGTACGATGCTGGCAACTGCCAGAACGATCATCATTAAAGTAGTCATAATATATTTACCTCCAAGTAATTGTACTTCCAAGTAATTTTGGTCGTCTAAAATAGCTTTTCTATTCTATCACGCATCCCTCGAAAAATCAAGTAAAACCGACAGCTCCAGTTAAAAAAATATCAAGCAATCAAAAAGGCTCTCCGTCAAAGCCGGAGAGCCTTTTTTCCTGACTTGCGCCAGGTTTTTTCTTTATCGAGAACTACTTGTTCTTCAGGTTGTAGAATGCGGAGTTACCTGCATACTGTGCGGAATCGCCCAGCATGTCTTCCAGTCTCAGCAGCTGGTTGTACTTCGCGATTCTATCAGTTCTGGACAGAGAACCAGTCTTGATCTGACCAGCGTTCAGACCTACTACGATGTCAGCGATGGTGGTATCTTCAGATTCACCGGATCTGTGGGATACAACTGCGGTGTAACCAGCCTTCTTTGCCATTTCGATGGCATCGAAGGTTTCGGTCAGGGTACCGATCTGGTTTACCTTGATCAGGATGGAGTTACCAACGCCTCTTTCGATACCTGCAGCCAGTCTCTTGGTGTTGGTTACGAACAGGTCGTCGCCTACCAGCTGAACCTTGTCACCGATTCTTTCGGTCATCAGCTTCCAACCATCCCAGTCGTCTTCTGCCAGACCATCTTCGATGGAGATCACAGGATACTTGGACAGCAGCATTTCGTAGTATTCGATCATCTGTTCGGAAGTCTTTTCCACGCCTTCACCCTTCAGGAAGTAGATCTTCTTTTCTGCATCGTACATTTCGGAAGAAGCAACGTCCAGAGCGATCTTCACGTCTTCGCCCGGCTTGTAGCCAGCCTTTTCGATCGCTTCCAGGATTACCAGGATCGCATCTTCGTTGGTAGCCAGGTTGGGAGCGAAGCCGCCTTCGTCACCAACTGCGGTGTTCATACCCTGAGCCTTCAGAACAGCCTTCAGAGCGTGGAATACTTCAGCACCCATTCTCAGAGCTTCGCGGAAGGACTTTGCGCCTACGGGCATGATCATGAATTCCTGGATGTCAACGGTGTTGTCAGCGTGTTCGCCGCCGTTCAGGATGTTCATCATGGGAGTGGGCAGAACCTTACCGTTTACACCGCCCAGGTACTGGAACAGGGGCAGTCCCAGAGAGTTTGCAGCAGCGTGAGCCACAGCCATGGATACAGCCAGAATTGCATTTGCACCCAGCTTACCCTTATTTTCGGTACCATCCAGCTGGATCATCAGAGTATCCAGACCAACCTGGTCGAATGCATCCATACCGATGATTTCTTCAGCAATGATGTCATTTACATTGTCAACCGCCTTCAGAACGCCCTTACCCAGGTATCTGCTCTTATCACCGTCGCGCAGCTCTACTGCTTCGTGAACACCGGTGGAAGCTCCGGAAGGAACGATAGCGCTTCCGAAGGAACCGTCGTCCAGAGTTACTTCTACTTCTACAGTGGGGTTACCGCGGGAATCCAGGACTTCGCGTGCATATACATCTTCAATAAACGGCATAATTTTGTACCTCCTAAATAAATCACTTAAAATTTAGCTAACTTAAAACTCTACGATCTGGATGAAGTCTTCCGGCTTCAGGCTGGCACCGCCAACCAGAGCGCCGTCGATATCTTCCATATTCATCAGTTCCGAAGCGTTGTTGGGCTTTACGGAACCACCGTACTGAATGATCACTTCTTCGGACACTTCGCTTCCGTACAGACCTTCGATGACCTGGCGGATGTAAGCGCACATTTCCTGCGCCTGTTCCGGAGTTGCGGTGCGGCCGGTACCGATGGCCCAAACGGGTTCATAAGCGATAACCAGCTGCTTCATCTGCTCAGCGGACAGGTCTTTGATCCCACCTTCCACCTGAGTCTTTACCACGTCGTATGCCTGGCCAGCATCGCGCTGTTCCAGAACTTCACCCACGCACATGATGGGGACCAGACCGTGTTCGAAGGCCTTCTTCACCTTCTTGTTGACAGTTTCATCGGTTTCAGCGAAGTACTGACGACGTTCGGAGTGACCGATGATCACGTAATCCACGCCGATTTCGGTCAGCATGGCGGGAGCGATTTCGCCGGTGAAGGCACCGCTCTCTTCAAAGTGCATGTTCTGAGCACCCACCTTAACACCACAATCACCGAAGGCTTCCTTCAGGGCAGCCAGCTGAGTGAAGGGTGCGCAGATTGCTGCGGTCACGTCGGAATCATGGTACAGAGCCTTGAATTCTTCTGCGAAAGCAACAGCTTCCTTGGTGGTCTTGAACATTTTCCAATTTCCTGCAATAAACGGTTTACGCATGTTGTCTCTCTCCTAAATGTTATTTATCCTGCAGAACATCTACGCCCGGCAGTACCTTACCTTCCAGGAATTCCAGGGAAGCGCCGCCGCCGGTGGAGATGTGAGTCATCTTGTCGTTGAGACCGAACTTCTTAACAGCCGCTGCGGAGTCACCGCCGCCGATGATGGTCATGCCGTCGCATTCAGCCATAGCTTCTGCGATTGCCTTGGTACCCTTCGCAAAGGTATCCATTTCGAATACACCAACCGGGCCATTCCAGATAACAGTAGCAGCTTCCTTGATCTTTTCAGCGAACAGAGCGATGGTCTTTTCGCCGATGTCCATACCCATATAGTCTGCGGGGATCTTGTCACGGTCACAGGTGAAGTGTTCGGAATCGTTGTTGAATTCCTTCGCCACTACGGTGTCTACCGGCAGTAACAGTTCCACGCCCATGTCCTTGGCCTTTTCGATCAGGCTTACTGCCAGATCGGTCTTGTCAGCTTCCAGGATGGAAGTACCGATTTCGTAACCCATACCCTTGTAGAAGGTGTAGGACATACCGCCGCCGATGATCAGGCAGTCAACCTTCTTCAGCAGGTTGTCGATAACGGTGATCTTGTCGCTGACCTTAGCGCCGCCCATGATTGCCACGAAGGGTCTCTTGGGATTTTCAACGGCATTGCCCAGGAATTCCAGTTCCTTCTCGATCAGGAAACCGGAAACACCGGGGATGAAGGATGCGATACCTGCGGTGGAAGAGTGAGCTCTGTGCGCGGTACCGAAAGCGTCGTTGACAAACAGTTCCGCCATATCAGCCAGTTCCTTGGAGAAGTCTTCGCCATTCTTGGTTTCTTCCTTGCGGAAACGAACGTTTTCCAGCAGCATTACGTCGCCAGCCTTCAGGTTCTTTGCAGCTTCCTTCACTTCTTCATTGACAACTTCCGGAGCGCTGATGAAAGTCACAGCCTTACCCAGCAGTTCTTCCAGTCTCTTGGCAACGGGAGCCAGGGAGTACTTCATGTCCGGTTCGCCCTTGGGTCTTCCCAGATGAGACATCAGGATGACTTTCGCATCGTTTTCCACCAGATAGTTGATGGTGGGCATTGCGCTGGTAATACGGATGTCGTCAGTGATGTTCTTGTTTTCATCCAGAGGAACGTTGAAGTCGCATCTTACGATGACAGTCTTTCCTCTGACTTCTACATCTCTCACAGTTTTCTTCATATCAATAATCCTTTCTGAGCCATAAGGCCCAATGATCATGCATTATGTGTAAATACATTGGATGTATATGCGAAGCACTAGTAACGTTTTCTCTTTGATGAGGACGCTACATGCATTTCGTCTCGGTATTTTGCCACGGTACGGCGGGAAATATCAATTCCCTTTTCTTTCAGGATCTCCACCATGGCCTGATCGCTCTTAGGCGCCCGTGGATCTTCATTATCGACGATTTCCCGGATCAGAGCCTTGATGCTCTGGGACGCGATCCCTTCTCCGCTGCTGCCGTTGACACCACTGGTAAAGAAATACTTGATTTCAAAGATCCCCCGGGGGCTCTGCATGTATTTCCCATTGATGGAACGACTCACTGTGGATTCGTGGATCCCTACTTCGTCGGCGATCTGTTTCAGCGTCAGGGTCTTCAAATACTTGGGACCGTAATCGAAGAAGTCTTTCTGGTATTTGACCACGGCGCTGACCACATTAAAAATGGTTTGTTTTCTCTGCTCGATGCTCCTGATGAGCCATACGGCCGAGTTCAGCCGTCCCGTCAGGAACTGACTGATGTTGGATTCTTTATCGGATTCCGCCAGCATCTTCTGATAATACGGCGACAATGTCAGCCGCGGCGTACTGCTCTCATTGACCAGGACCACGTAGTCTCCGTCCACCTTTTCCACCGTCACATCCGGAATCACATAACGGGTCTCTGTAAAGCCCGCAAACTGCCGTCCCGGCTTCGGTTCCAGTTTTCGGATCACATCGCTGATCTCCTGCGCCTCGCGAATGGTAATGGTAAGTGCTCTGGCAATGTTGCTCAGGCGATTGTTGGCGATATCCTCCAGGTGATCATCCACCACCTGCAGCATCAGTTCATCATCATTTCCCTGATGGCGAAGCTGGATCTTCAGACATTCCTTCAAATCCCGGGCTCCCACACCGATGGGATCGAACCCCTGAATGATGGCCAGGATCTCCTCCATCCGTCCCTCCGTCAGGCGGAACTGTTCTCCAACCTCTTCCAGAGGCTGGGTCAGATATCCGTTTTCATCCAGCGCTTCGATGATGTATTTCGCGGCCAGTCGCTCTCCCTTTTTCAGCGGGACAAACTGCAGCTGGACCATCAGATTTTCCGTCAGCGACACGTCTGTACTGATGAACTGTTCAAAGGAGTACTCCGCCGTATCCTGGTTCTGACGATATTGCCACTCTTTGTAACTGATATCGTCATATTCCCGTTCCTTGAAGTGCTCCGCCCAGTCAAACTCGCTTTCTCCGGCTTTTGTTCTTTCCAATTGGGTCGTTTCCGGTTCCTGGAGCTGCGGATCGATTTCCAGGATAGGATTCACCAACACCTGTTCATCCACATAAGCCTCCAGCTCCTGGGTATTGAACTGCAGGATCTGGATCGCCTGGATCAATTCCGGCGTCATGACCAGCTTTTGTGCCTGTTCAATTGTCAGATCATAACCCAGTCGCATAGCTTCCTCCCTGCAGTACCAATCAATCTATTGTATCATAGATTTACCTTTTGATACAATCCTTATTCCAAGCCCGGGAAGTCCAGCTGGCGCAGCGCTTCAAACAGAATGATGTTGGCGCAGTTAGCCAGATTCAAAGAACGCAGCCGCGTGTCGGCGCTCATGGGGATTCGGATCGCCTTCTCTTCGTGAGCTGCGATGAAGTCCCGCGGCAACCCGGCCGTTTCACGGCCGAAGAGGATCATATCGCCATCCTTATACTGTACATCCGTGTGGCGCATTCCGCCTTTGGTTGTGGCCAAGTACATGGTGGCGTCCTCATATTCCTTCATAAAATCGTCCAAACTTTCATGGACGGACAGCGTTACGAAAGGCCAGTAGTCCAACCCAGCCCGCTTCAGGTGCTTGTCATCGATGGAAAAGCCCAGAGGCTTTACCAGATGCAGATGCGTTCCTGTAGCAGCGCAGGTACGGGCAATATTTCCCGTATTGGGCGGAATCTCCGGCTCGACCAAAACGATGTGAAGTGCCAT
>JAFOGM010000195.1 GCA_017386805.1 Bacillota bacterium | reverse complement strand
GGAACTGGGGATGAAAAAGAAAAGCTCCGATCAGAACAAGATCAAATATCCCGAATTCAAGGGGAAAGGGGTCGGTGTTCTGGCGGCGGAAAACGACGAATCTGCCTACCGCGTCTATATGAACATCAAGGACGTGGAAGAAATCCAGATCGCCAACCAGAAGGCCCGGAAGGAAACGGTGAACACTGTCAGCCGTCACGGGAAAACCTACAATCAGGCCTGGGTCTACGTGGAAGACATCGATGATGTAAAAGGTGTCATCGAGGTGCTGAAGGAAGACATGGGATATCACACCTACAGCCCCACCGACTTCCTCAACGCCATGCAGGATACGGCAAACATGATCCAGATGGTTCTGGGCGGCATCGGCGGGATCTCCCTGTTCGTTGCGGCATTGGGGATCACCAACACCATGATCATGTCCATCTATGAACGTACCCGTGAAATCGGGGTCATGAAGGTCATCGGTGCCAATTTGAAGGATATCGGAAAGATGTTCCTGATCGAAGCCGGTCTCATCGGTTTCGGCGGAGGGATCATCGGTCTGGTGGTCAGCTTCCTGATCTCCTTCCTGATGAACCACTTCCTGGCAGGCTTGATGGGTTCCATGCTGGGGACCATCGGATCCAAGGTCTCCATCATTCCCTGGTACGTAGCGCTGGGTGCACTGGCCTTTGCCACCTTCGTGGGCGTGGCTGCGGGATATATCCCGGCAAAGCGCGCCATGAATTTGTCGGCTCTGGAAAGTCTCCGCAACGAGTAGAGTCTTGCGAAAGTGCCGAAGTTCTGGTATAATAAGGTAAGTCTATGGTCCGCAAGGGAGTACACTTGCGGACCTTTTTTATCATCAAAGGAGCATGGATTACAATATGAAAAAACGAGACTTTACAGAGATGACATCGATATTGACCAATTTGATCATGAAAACGTCCACGGTATTTGAATGGGTGATTTCCGTTACGATCCTTCTGGCCGTTGGTGTTTCGCTGATTGACATTCTGACCAGATTTGATGTATTCAGCCTGGATTTCAGTACTGTAAAGCTGGATGAGATGCTTCCGCTGTTCCTGAATCTTGTGGTTGGTCTGGAGTTCATCAAGATGATCATGATCCACTCTCACGGAGCGATCCTGGAAGTCCTGATGTTTGCTACGGCTCGTCAGCTGATCCTGGATCACAGCATCCAAGGCCATCTGCTGGGGGTTGTTGCCATTGCCGGTTTATTTGCGATCTGGAGATTCCTGTACGATAAGAATGAGGAGCAGGCTCACCTGAGACGATTGCTGGAAAAGATCCGTGAAAAGGACGAAAAACAGGTGCCCCTGACCAGAGATGAAAAGGATACGCTGAAGATCATCGAAAAGTCCGGAGCTCTGAGAGATCACGCCCATCATCACCGTTAAAAACGTTCAAAAAACAAGGGTTTTTCAAGAAATTCCTGTTGACATTGATCGCTAAATTTAATATACTAGGAGTGCACTGTGACGCGGTGCACTTTTTGTGTGTGTAAAAAATCACGAAAGCGATTGTTCAAAGTCGCAATTGCGGCTTTTTACGATAAACGCAGGGTGCAGGCTGGAGCGACCGGCCGTGGCCCTCAACGTTATTTTTAGTAGTGTCGAACACGATCCAAGAAGATCTTAGTAGACAAGGAGGTTTAAAATGAAATCTTACATCGCAAAGCCTCAGGAAGTGGAAAGAAAGTGGTACATCCTGGACGCTGAAGGTCAGACCCTGGGTAGACTGGCAAGCGAAGCTGCTTCCATCCTGAGAGGAAAGAAGAAGCCGATCTACACTCCGCACGTTGACTGTGGTGACTACGTAATCATCATCAACGCAGAAAAGATCGAAGTTACTGGTAAGAAGAGAAAGGAAAAGATCTACAAGAGACACACCGGTTATCCGGGCGGTCTGAAGGAGATCACCTTCGAAAAGTTACTGGAAAAGCAGCCGGAAGAAATCCTGCGTCATGCTGTTAAGGGCATGCTGCCGAAGGGTCCTCTGGGCAGAGATATGGCTAAGAAGCTGAAGGTTTATGCTGGTGCAGAACACAAGCATGAAGCTCAGAAGCCGGAAATCTGGAATTTCTAATAGAGGGAGGAAACTAAAATGGCAAAAATGCAGTATTGCGGAACTGGTAGAAGA
This sequence comes from Bacillota bacterium, assembly GCA_017386805.1. Classification (GTDB taxonomy): domain Bacteria; phylum Bacillota; class Clostridia; order Peptostreptococcales; family Anaerovoracaceae; genus RGIG446. The sequence continues at coordinate 818 of JAFOGM010000195.1, read as the reverse complement.
AAGTCTTCCGTAGCCAGAGTAAGACTGATCCCCGGTACCGGTGTTATCACCGTTAACAAGAAGGATCTGAATGATTACTTCGGTATGGAAATCGTTAAGAGAGAAGTTAGAAGACCCCTGGAAGTAGCTGGCGTTGAAGGTAAGTTCGACGTAATCGCTACCGTTACCGGTGGTGGCTTCACTGGCCAGGCTGGTGCACTGAGACACGGTATCTCCAGAGCTCTGTGCGTAGCTGACGCTGAATACAGACCGGCTCTGAAGAAGGCTGGCTTCCTGACTCGTGACCCGAGAATGAAGGAAAGAAAGAAGTACGGTCTGAAGAAGGCAAGAAGAGCTTCCCAGTTCTCCAAGAGATAATCATCGCTTCGCGATATTATTGGGAACGTTCGCTTTCAAACTTCAAATTGCGACTCAAAAATCCCCGAATTTATTTCGGGGATTTTTTATTGCCTTGATTTGTGATACACTATCTGTGAAAAAAGAGAATTGACCAGCACAAGGAGGCCTGGAATGAAAACACAAGAAAGAGAAGCTATTTATAATGTAAAAGAGCTGGGCGCTGCGCAGACATTGGTTCTGGGATTCCAGCATATGTTTGCTATGTTCGGCGCAACGGTACTGGTTCCGCTGCTGACCGGTATGAACGTATCTACAACTCTGTTATTCGCAGGTCTGGGAACGCTGCTGTTCCACTGGATCACAAAAGGAAAAGTTCCTGCGTTCCTGGGATCTTCCTTTGCTTTCCTGGGCGGCTATGCGGCCATCGCACCGAAATTGGCTGACGGAAGCAGCAACGTGGAAATGCTGCCTTATGCTTG
>JAFOGM010000194.1 GCA_017386805.1 Bacillota bacterium | reverse complement strand
CATGCAGTCCTTTGATTTGAGTCTGCAGCTGGTGGAGGAGGGGATGGAGCATACCTCCATTCTGGCTTCCGTTGCCTCGCCCATTGCGGTGCTGCTGATCCCGCTGGGCTTTGGCTGCTGGCAGATGGCCGCCGAGAGCAGCGCGCCCAGCTCGACCATGAAAAACATGCCGGGCTTGCCGTGATACCAGAAGAAATCGATGAAGCTCATATCCAATGCCGAGCCCAGCATGATGGCCGTGGTGTCGCCCACCAGCGTCGCTGCCCCCTGCAGGTTGGAAGAAACAGCGATGGCGATGATCATAGGAACGGGGCTGATATTCAACTTCTTTGCAATGGCCAGTCCGATGGGTGCGATCATCAAAACTGTCGCTACATTATCGATAAAGGCACTTACAACACCGGCAAACAGCGCCAGCGCTACGATGGCCCACTTTACATTGGGAACGCGATCCAAAAGAACATCCGCCATCAGATTCGGCATCTTCGATTCGATCATCAGCGCCACAGTCCCCATGGTACCGGCAATCATCAACAATACGTTCAGATCAACGTACTCCGCAACCTTCCCCAGGGGCATCATCCCGCTGACAACAAAAATCAAGGCAGAAGCCAACGCAATGTAAGGTCTGTACTTCTGAAAGGCCAGCATCAAAACATAAGTCAAAGCAAATAAAAGCAATGCATAAATCAAGGAAACTTCCTCCTTTTTAATAGTTCTCACACCGAATCATTATAGCGAGTTCCAATCAGTATTTCCACAAAAACAAGAAAAAAGAAACCTGTTCCCAGGTTTCTTTTTGTTTCTTTCGCAAATGGTTCTTAGAAAATATACTGCATCAGGATATCAACGAATTCTTCCAGACCAGCCTGGTCTTCTTCATCGAAACGTTCCGGAATGGGGCTGTCGATATCTAAAACCCCAACCAGTTCGCCATTCTTGTACATGGGAACTACGATTTCCGATGCGGAAGAAATGTCACAGGCGATGTGGTTGCAGCAGCTGTGAACATCTTTCACTACCTGGGTCTTACCTTCCGCAACGCAGGTTCCACAAACACCGGCACCAACGGCGATATCCACTACCGCAGGCTTTCCCTGGAAGGGACCCAGCGCCAGAGCGCCATCCTTCATCAGGTAGAATCCGGACCAGTTCAGATCATCCAGTAACAGGTAGATCAGAGAAGATGCGTTGGCCATATTTGCCACATCATTTTTGATGTCCTTCACCTGAAGAACCAGCTGTTCATTCAGATACTTGTAGGTTTCTTTTTTCGTATTGAATTTCTTAACTTCTACATGCATGTTATCGTCCTCCTGCACTCTCACCTGTGCTTATTCATGAAATGCGTTCTTCACATCGGCAATGGTCTTGAAGCCCATTTCTCTCATATAGGTTTCAAACTGTTCCAGAATGTCCACGGGCGCGGTGGGATTTGCCAGCGCTGCGGTACCGATTGCCACGGCATCAGCCCCAGCCATCAGGAATTCCGCCACGTCTTCACCGGTGGAAATACCGCCCAAACCGATGATGGGAACGTTTACCGCACGTCTTACCTGGTAAACCATGCGCACGGCAACCGGCTTCACAGCCGGGCCGGAGAAACCGCCGGTCTTGTTGGCCAGGACCAGCTTACCCTTGCGGACATCGATTCTCATACCCAGCAGAGTGTTGATCATGGAGATGGCATCTGCACCGCCCGCTTCTACCGCTCTTGCGATTTCAGTGATGTCGGTTACATTGGGAGTCAGCTTGATGATCACCGGCTTCTTTGCGATGTCCTTCACCGCTCTGGTCACCTGTTCTGCCAGACCGGGATCGGTACCGAAGCCGATACCACCCTGCTTTACGTTGGGACAGGAAATGTTGATTTCAAACATATCCACATCTGTTTCATTCAGACGTTCCACTACGTTGACATACTCTTCAATGGAATGACCAGCCACATTGGCGATCACGCGGGTATCATAATTCTTTAAATAAGGAAGTTCTTCCTGCATATAAGCTTCCACACCGGGGTTCTGAAGGCCTACAGCGTTCAGCATACCACCGTAAGTTTCTGCAATTCTCGGGGTAGGATTTCCCGGCCAGGGGTGATCAGCCACACCCTTGGTGGTCACTGCACCGAGACGGGATAAATCGTAAAAGGCACTGCTTTCTCTTGCAGAGAAGGTACCGGAAGCTGTGGTGATGGGGTTCTTCCATTCCACACCGGCGATATTGACTCTCAGATCCAGATTACTGCTCATCGAAGAACACCTCGCTTCCTAAGAATACCGGTCCATCCTTGCAGACCTTTTTGCGAACGGGAGCTTCTGCACCCTTTTCCAGAATATCTACAACACAGCCCACGCAAGCACCGTAGCCGCAGCCCATGCGTTCTTCCATGGATACCTGAGCATCCTTACCGCGAGCCATGGCTTCCTTAGCTACGAATTTCAGCATGATCTTGGGGCCGCAGGTGAACCAGTGATCACAATCCATGCCGTTATCCATGGCAGCTGCCAACGCGGTACCGTGATAACCCACACGGCCGGAGTCGGTTGCCACGATCACGTTGGCGCCCAGCGCCTTGAATTCTTCTTCCAGGAAGGGTTCATCTCTGAAACCGATAGCTACGTTCAGCTTTACGCCCTTATCCT